>NZ_JBGCCF010000029.1:0-60887 GCF_041262385.1 Lysinibacillus sp. RC46
CACACCCGTTCCCATACCGAACACGGAAGTTAAGCTCTTTAGCGCCGATGGTAGTTGGGGGCTTCCCCCTGTGAGAGTAGGACGTCGCTAGGCACAAAGCAGCCACTGAGAAATCAGTGGTTTTTTTAATGTTTAAAAATCGGTAATAACGCCCTGAAAAATGTTAGAATTTAATTGATCTAAATGAATAAATAAAGGGGTGTATTGAAATGGCAACAGGATTATATAGTGAAAATATTCAAATTGAGAAAGCAAAACTACAAGAGTTTATTCATAATAAAGAGCAATGGGCTGTACTAATACCCGGATATTTACATCATGAATTTCCAAATGAACAAAATATGATTTGGGTATTTAAAGGGGATTTTGGCATTATCCAAAAAGCTGTAAAGGTTGAGCTTATGTGCAAGGAATCAAACCCTAATCAAGTTATGTTTGATTTGGTATGCTTATCAGACCCAATAAACGGTGACGGTTATTTTGAAATTACACAAGATCAGGATGGTACATGTCAGTTAGTAGGCAATTTAACAATGAAGGCAAGTGGTTTCTTAGCGGGCATGATGAATCCAATTTTAGAGAAGTTTGTACCACAATTAATTGAAAAGCTAGTACAAGGGATGGCGGTAAAAGCTAGTATCTAGTATGTTGTAGAGAAATTAGAGTTAAGTACATTTTAAAATAGTTTTTATTGATAAACGTGTAATATAAAGGATCGTTGCTATTAGGTGCAATGGTCTTTTTATATTTATCAGCAAAAGTAGTAAGAGATGACATGACATTATATTAAAACGTTTACGAGTCGGAACTGAAATCCTTTACGTTATTCGTACTTATTATATGGAATAACATGACAGATCCCTTTGTGAAGTTTAAATTTGAGTAAACACTCAAAAAAGGTGGTGAAAAGGTTTGGTATCAAAGAAGGATAAAATTTTAGAAGCGTCATTAGAGCTTTTTACTAAAAAGGGCTTTACCGCAACGACTACTAAAGAAATAGCATTAAAGAGCGGAGTAGCAGAGGGGCTTATATTTTATTATTTTAAAGATAAAAATGAACTTCTTAATTATCTTATTCATGAGTTTTCATTTATTGGCTCACTACAAAATGAGATAAAAGAGCTTTCAAAGATGGAGCCATATCCAGCTTTAATTAAATTTGGCCAATTATATGCCAATTTTTTATTAGATCATAAAAACTTTTTAACTTTTATTTGGTCTCCAGAAATAGTACAGAACACAAATGTTAGTAAGGATATTGTGGATTTTATAAATGCAATGGGTGAACAAGTCAGTTCACTTTTGATAAGAGCTTCTTCATGTGCTGTGGAAAAAAAGACGGTAGAAACAGCAGCTTCAATGTTTCTATCAACAATATTAACGCATGTTTTAATTGAAGAAAGAAAAACAGATAAAATGCCAATTGAAAATAATCATTATATTGAAGAGGTAGCTATGTTTATATTAAAAGGGATTCAAAATCCGGGCGCATTTGTTTATCTATAGCAAAAGCAATGCGACAGCGGTAATTATGCCAAGTCGAAATTGATATAAGTTGATTGAAGTGGAGATTAGATGCCCCTAGGAAAGCGCCCAATCGGAACGGAAATCAACCACACGTTATGATGAGAAGCTATTTTTTTTGAGAAATTTTGAGTAATTACTCAATATATTTTAGATAGGAGGAATCATCATGGAACAATGGGTAGGTATTCAAACACTTATTTGGTTATTTCCTATTATGTTTATTCTTCATGATTTTGAAGAAATTATTATGGTTGAAAAGTGGCTAAACAAGAATTCTATCATCTTGTACGAAAGATTGCCGAAAAACATTGCTGATCGGGTTATTAAACAGTTTTCGATGTCGACAGCGCAGTTTGCGGTAGCAGTCATCGTAATATTCATGTTTGTAAGTAGTTCCACTTTTGTGGCAAATCAGTATGTGAATCAAGGGCCATATGGAGATATCTACTTTTTTACTGTTGTTACACTAACCTACTTTCTACATGCGTTCACTCACCTTGCACAGTCTATATTTCTTCGTTCTATTACACCTGGTGCATTCACATCTTTGATAATCGTTATTCCATATAGTTTAATTTTGTATCATTCGTTATTAGTCAATAAAGTCATAACTTGGAACATTATTTTTATTTGCTTACCGTTTTGTCTTTTAGTGATCCCTATTGCATTACTAGCACATTGGATCGGGAAAAAGGTTATATGAATTTCACTTTATTTATCTTCAGCAAATGTTTTTGTAACGTAAGTGTTATAATTAACTAAGAGAATATAACGGAAATGGGTGTTTTGTTTTGCAAAAGAAAAGGCCGATTGTAGAAGGATTAGAGCGCTTTCGACAACAACAAAATATTTCCTTTCATGTCCCAGGGCATAAGCATGGAGAGCTGTCCCATCTTCCTCAGCCCTTTAAAGATGTAATGCGGTATGATGTGACTGAATTATCAGGTCTTGATGACTTACATCACCCAGAGGAAATGATATTAGAGGCAGAAAACTTGTTGGCAGATACATATGGGGCGATGAAAAGTTTCTTTTTAGTAGGCGGATCTACAATTGGAAACTTAGCGATGATTTATGCCACATGTAAAAAAGGAGATACGATTATTGTCCAACGTAATGCACATAAGTCTATATTTCACGCAATTGAGCTTGTTGGAGCAAAACCTGTATTTGTTTCCCCGCTATGGGATGAACGTACATTAACTGCAACACATGTTTCTTATAAAGATTTAAAAGGTGCAGTTGATGATTATCCAGTGGCCCGTGCTGTCGTATTAACGTACCCTACTTATTATGGTATAACATCTAAAGAAATGCAGCAGCAGATCGCGTATTGTCATGAGAAGGGTATTCCTGTTTTAGTGGATGAAGCACATGGTGCCCATTTTAGTGCATGTACTTTATTTCAACCATCAGCATTGACGTTTGGTGCAGATATAGTAGTACAGTCTGCACATAAAACACTACCTGCTATGACAATGGCATCCTTTATGCATGTTAATTCTGATTTAATCGATGTCGACAAAATAAATCACTATTTACGTATGTTACAATCTAGCAGCCCATCCTATCTTTTATTGGCTTCATTAGATGATGCACGTTATTATATACAGACATATTTGGAGAGTGACGGTGCATATATAATAGGAAAAAGAGATCAATGGGTTGAGGCATTACGAGCTATTGGCTCTTTGGAAGTTATTGAGGTAGACGACCCTATAAAATTATTGTTACGTGTTAATGGCTATAGCGGTTTTCAATTACAAGAGGCATTGGAAGCAAAGCATGTATATGCAGAACTAGCAGATGCAAATCAAGTATTGCTTGTGCTACCTTTATTGAAACAGGGACATAACTATCCATTTGCAGAAATACGCGTTCGTATTAAGGATGCTATAACATTGTTAGTAAGTACACCAAAGGCAGAAATAATAACGGCTTCACAAACAGCCTATAATTTTGTAGCTATTACGGAACCAGCCTACACATTTGAGGAAATTGAAAAGGCAGAAAAAGAATGGTTACCGTATATGCGAACAATAGGACGTATCTCTGCTAATATGATTATTCCTTATCCACCAGGCATTCCATTGCTTGTTCCTGGAGAAAAAATAACAGTAGCAAAGCTAAGCCAGCTAGAGGAGTTACTGGCTTGTGGTGCAACGTTCCAAGGAAATCACCGTTTAGAAGAAAAGATGATTGAGATCATTAAATAGTTGGAGGCAATAACAGCATGAATTGCAATTTATTTATTACATTTGAAGGTCCAGAAGGTGCTGGGAAAACAACAGTTATTCAAAAAATAGCCGAGCGACTTGCAGAAGAAAATATTGATGTATTAGCAACGAGAGAACCTGGTGGTATTGAAATTGCTGAGAAAATTAGGAGCATTATTTTAAACCCTGAACATACAGCCATGGATGAGCGTACAGAAGCATTATTATACGCAGCAGCAAGAAGTCAGCATTATTTTGAAAAAGTACGACCTGCGCTGGATGCTGGTAAAACGGTTATTTGCGATCGATTTATCGATTCTTCATTAGCATACCAAGGATATGCGCGTGGTATCGGCGTTGATGAAGTATTATCTATTAACGAGTTTGCAATCGGTAAGATGTTACCCGATATGACAATATTATTTGACCTTGCACCAGAGGTTGGCTTGGCACGGATTCATGCTCATGGAGAGCGAGAAGTAAATCGCTTAGATGTCGAAAGTTTAGCTTTTCATAAGAAAGTTCGGGAAGGATATTTACAGTTAGTAGAGCGTTACCCTGAGCGTATACATGTCGTCAATGCGGATCAAAATATTGAGCGTGTTGTTGAAGATGTATGGTCATTAGTATATGAAGCAATACAGTAAATGCATGAAGTTGTCTACCACAATGTGATATAATGGTAACATCAATAATCATTCAGCAATGTTTTCTGCGCGAAAGCAAAGCGACAGCGACAAATGTTTTCTGCGCGAAAGCGAAGCGACAGCAGCTGAATGCGGATAGATAAAAGGTAACTAAAATTTATTTAGATGAATTTTATCGAAGGGGTGAGTGCGAATGAAGTTAGTCGTAGCTGTAGTGCAAGATCAGGATAGCAGCCGCTTATCGAATGCTTTAACGAAAAATCAGTTTCGTGCAACTAAATTAGCGAGCACAGGAGGATTTTTACGCTCTGGAAATACGACGTTTCTTATTGGGACGGAAGACTCTCTCATACCTAAAGTTTTAGATATTATTCGTGATAATTGTCGAGCACGAGAACAAATGGTTGCCCCTGTTTCGCCATTAGGCGGGAATACAGATTCCTATATACCTTATCCTGTAGAGGTAGAGGTAGGAGGAGCCACAGTTTTTGTATTACCAATTGAACAGTTTCATCATTTTTAAGCACAATATATGTATTTGATAAAGAAAGCAAGTGGGGGCGAAACAGCTTGAAGATCAATCAAGATATACGTGTCGGGTTAAATACTAATCGTAAAGAGCCACTGCATAACAATAACCTAAATAACCGATTTGGAGATATGGTCGTCAAGCAAGGAACCAAATTACAGACTGAACAGCTTACACGATTGCTAGGGGATATTTCTACAGCAGGTGATCGTGTTGCAAGATCACGTAATTTACGAGAACTTGCTCGTTTTAAAATGCTTGTTAAACGATTCCTACAAGAAACGGTAGAGCATGGTATGGATTTAAAGCAATCCCATACTTGGAATCGTTTTGGTGAAGGAAGACGCTTGAAAATAATTGAAACTATTGATACGCGTCTTGTAGAGCTTGCGCAAGATATTTTAGATGAAGAAAAGGAAGCAATTGACCTTCTTGATAAAATCGGTGAGATTAAAGGCTTATTAATTAATTTGTATATGTAAAACCCGTGTCTCGTTCTCTTGTAGGCGCGGGCTTTTTTCAAATCTATTCAGCAGCCAAATTTATTTGTTGAATGACATAAAACTAATCTATCTGCTCTAAAGCCGCAGATATTTCTGTACTAAAATTGGTTCATCACCAAAATTTATGGATGACTTTTGTTAAAACGTCTACTATGTAAATAAGTTGATTGGAGTGGAGGCTGGGCGACTCCTTGGGGATTAGCGATAGAGGAACGAAGGCTAAAACCATCACATCCTGTGATAACGCCTTCGTGACTAACATCGTGTAGGCCCGAGACCCTGGAGCGAGCACATAGGGGAACGAAGGCTAAAAGCATCACGTTCTGTGATAACACCTTCGTGACCAACATCCTGTTGCCCCAAGCGGCTCATCGGACGCCCCCAGGAAGCTCTGCTCTGCGCGAAAGCGAAGCGTCAGCAACAACAAAGCGCCCAGCCGGAACGGAAATCAACCACACGTTTTGGTGATGATCCATAAAATTGAGCAATAGGAAACAATTATGCTATGAGCGTAATTGATATAGGAAGGAATTTAAATTTATGGCCAAGAATGTTGAAGAGCTATTCACACTGCAACCAGTCGTAATGAAGCAGCTTCAAACGATTTTTGACAAAAATAGATTAGCACATGCATACATTTTTGATGGCGAAAAAGGGACAGGCAAAGTAGATATTATGCAGTTTTTTGTCAAATTAATGCTATGTGAGCAACCAAGTCAAAATGTTCCATGTGAAACATGTCGAAATTGCAGACGTGTTGTTTCGGGTAATCATCCAAATATTCATCAAATTTATCCAGAAGGTCAATTTATAAAAATTGATCAAATACGTGATTTAATTGCAGAAATGAAGATGATGGGTGTTGAAGAGGGACGTAAGATTTATGTACTTCATCATGCAGATCGTCTCAATATTGCATCTGCAAACATGATACTTAAATTTTTAGAGGAACCAGAGGGTGAAGTAACTGCAATTTTGTTAACGGAGCAAATGCAGTCAATTTTACCAACGATTCGTTCTCGCTGCCAGCATGTTAAATTCCAAAAAATGCCCCGACACTTATTATTAAAGCATTTGCAAGATAGCAACATTTCTTACTCGATGGCTTCTACAGTGAGCATGCTGACGAACGAGCTCGAAACAGCTATGATTTTAGCAAATGATGAGCAGTTTGCACATGCTCGAAAAACAGTGTTAAAATTAGTAGAGGCAATTCGTCAGAATGTACATGAGGCAATGCTTGTTGTACATGAAGAATGGTTGCCACTGTTTAAAGAAAAAGGCGAGATGGAGCAGGCATTAGATTTACTACTATTTGCTTACCGTGATATAGTGTCAATAAAAGCTAACCCCGAAGTAGCTTGTACTTACCCAGACATGTTACAAACATTTAAAGAAGCTGCGCTACATTCGACTTATGAACGTCTATCTAGTCAAATGGAGTCTATTTTACAGGCACGTTCATCTTTACAGCGTAACATGAATAGGACGTTAATGATGGAGCAGTTAATGCTAAATCTGCAGGAGGGATATACATTTGTATAATGTAGTGGGAGTCCGTTTTAAAAAAGCGGGTAAAATATATTACTTTGATCCAGCATCATATCTACTCGAGGACAGCCAATATGTCATTGTAGAGACAGCTCGCGGTGTAGAATATGGTAAAGTAGTTGTCCCCCAAAAGGTTGTTGGGGATAATGATGTTGTATTACCACTTAAACAAGTTCTACGACCAGCGGATGAACGTGATCGTATCCAAGTAGAGGAAAATGCAGCCGAATCAAAGCATGCATTTGAACTAGCAAGCGCAAAAATCATTGAGCATAATTTAGAAATGAAGCTCGTTGATGTTGAATATACATTTGATCGTAATAAAATCATCTTTTATTTTACGGCTGAAGGACGCGTTGATTTCAGAGATCTTGTAAAAGATTTAGCTTCGGTTTTCAGAACACGTATCGAACTTCGTCAAATTGGTGTTCGTGATGAGGCGAAGTTGTTAGGTGGCATTGGTCCGTGTGGCCGAATGCTTTGCTGCTCAACGTTTTTAGGAGATTTTGAGCCGGTTTCTATTAAAATGGCTAAAGATCAAAACTTATCTTTAAATCCATCCAAAATTTCAGGTCTTTGCGGTCGTTTAATGTGCTGCTTGAAGTATGAAAATGATGAATATGAGGAAGCAAAAGAGGGTATGCCAGACGTTGGTGATATGACGATGACACCAGATGGCCGCGGTAAAGTTGTAGGTTTAAATGTACTGGAAAGACTCATTCAAGTATATTTACAAGAGCAGGAGCGCACAGTCGAGTATACATTAGAAGAACTGCTAGCATGCGAAAAAAATCTTATTTAAGATAGAGAATTGGACGAGGTGGCTTGGGTGAAGGACCGTAATTTCTTAGATACCGTTATGGAGTTCGAACAACAGCTCGAAGCAATGCAGGAGCAATTTAGTGCATTGAAACAATTTGTAGCGTTAATGATGGAGGAGCATAAAGCACTCGAAACAGAAAATCATCACCTTCGTACACGTCTAGAAGAACTACTTTCTAATGAAAACTCTGTACAGGCTTCTGATGTGAAGAAAGAGAATCCGTTAGATATTGGCGAAGGTTATGATAACCTAGCACGTTTATACCAAGAAGGCTTCCATGTTTGTCATGTTCATTTCGGAAGTTCCCGTAAAGGTGAAGACTGTCTGTTTTGTCTATCATTTTTAAATAAACAAAATGTGTAATAGAAGGCTGATTCCCACTATAGTGGTGTCAGTCTTTTGTTTTGTATAGTAGGAGGAAGAAACATGGAAAATTGGTTGAAGGGTGATGAACGATTAGACTATTTATTAGCTGAGAATTTACGTATTATTCAAAGTCCCTCGGTCTTTTCGTTTTCATTGGATGCAGTGCTACTTTCAAAATTTATCAATGTCCCATATCATAAAGGGAAAATTGTTGATTTGTGCTCAGGTAATGGTGTAATTCCACTTTTTCTAAGCGCCAGAACAAAGGGACATATTACAGGAGTAGAAATTCAACCACGTTTATTTGATATGGCTGAGCGAAGTATCCGTTACAATAAGTTAGAAGAACAAATTCATATGGTTCTTGGTGATGTGAAGGAAATTCCTAAGGAGCTTGGTATTGAAAAATATGATGTTGTAACCTGTAATCCACCATATTTTTTAGCACATGAAGCTAGTGATAAAAATTTAAGTGAGCATTACGCTATTGCACGTCATGAACTATATTTAACCCTAGAGGAAGCAATACAATCAGCAAGTAAATTATTAAAGCAAGGCGGAAAGGCAGCTTTTGTTCATCGTCCTGGTCGATTACTAGATATTGTTACGGCAATGCGTGCAAATCGCTTAGAGCCTAAACGTATGCAATTTATTTATCCGAAAGAAGGTAAGGAGGCCAATACACTATTAATAGAAGGAATTAAAGATGGTAAGCCTGATCTGAAAATATTACCGCCCCTGTATGTTTATAATTCGGATAATGAATATACAGCAGAAGTGAGAGAAATCCTTTATGGAAAAGAGCAATAGCCATTATTTTTATGTGTTAGAGTGTGCCGATCAATCCTTTTACGCTGGCTACACGAATAATGTAGACAGGCGTGTCGATGTGCATAATGCTGGTAAGGGAGCAAAATATACGAGAGCGCGAGGTCCAGTGGAATGTATTTATGTAGAGGAATTCGATACAAAACAAGAAGCGATGCGCGCAGAATACGCTTTTAAACAGCTAACACGAAAGCAAAAAATGAAATATATAGGGAGGGATGACGCATGAAATCTCAGAAAAGTACAATGCACGGTCATACAGGTTGTTTATATTTAGTGGCAACGCCTATTGGTAACCTAGAGGATATGAGTGTACGTGCGTTACGTATTTTAAAGGAAGCAGATATTATTGCTGCCGAGGATACACGTAATACAAAGAAGCTATGCAACTACTTTGATATAGAAACACCACTGATAAGCTATCATGAGCATAATTTAGAGGTGGGGGGAGAAAAGCTATTAGCCTTCTTACGTGAAGGAAAAACAGTCGCATTAGTTAGCGATGCTGGTCTACCTTGTATTTCCGATCCAGGTGCAGATATAGTCGAAAAAGCTATCGATCAAGACTTTCCAGTTGTGCCGGTGCCAGGTCCCAATGCTGCAATATCAGCATTAATCGCTTCTGGATTAACACCGCAGCCATTTTTCTTTTACGGATTTTTAAATAGAGGAAAAAAGGACCGTCGACAGCAATTAGAGCAACTAAAAAAACGTCAGGAAACTATTTTGTTTTATGAGGCTCCTCATCGTTTAAAGGACACTTTAAAAGATATGGAATCTATTCTTGGTAATCGTCGAATCGTATTAGCTCGTGAGTTAACTAAAAAATTCGAAGAGTTTTTACGTGGTACGTTGGCTGAAGCAGTGGAATGGTCACAAACGGAGGAAATTCGAGGGGAATTTTGTATTGTCCTTGAAGGTAATGAGAATGCCGAGGAAGAAATTAACGAAGATGCTTATTGGATGACAATGTCTGTCGTTGAACATGTCGATTATATTATTAATGATACAGGCGTTACATCAAAAGAAGCTATAAAGGAAGTAGCAAAACTACGTCAAGTAGCTAAGCGAGAAGTCTATAATGAATACCATAGTTAATGGAAAGAAAGAGGTTGCCTAAATAAGGCGACCTCTTTCTTTGTATATCTAATCAAATAGATGACTCATCACAATAACGTGAGGTTGATTTACGTTCCGGCTGAGCGCTTTGTTGTTGCTGTCGCTACGCTTTCGCACAGAAAACATTTGTTGCTGACGCTTCGCTTTCGCGCAGAGCAAAGATTCCTGGGGGCGTCCGATGAGCCGCTTGGGCCAACACGATGTTGGTCACGAAGGCGTTATCACAGGACGTGATGGTTTTAGCCTTCGTTCCTCTATTGCTGATCCCCAAGGAATCGCCCAGCCTCCACTCCAATCAACTTAACTTCATAGTTTTACAAATGTCACGCCTAACCTTTAGTGAGGAGCATATAAATCAAATAAATTGATAATAATTGTAAAAAATAGTATCCTTAATCATAAAAGGTCTGACATGGACATTATAAGGGACTCGAAAATTGGGTATATTATATTTATCTTCTATTAAATGAAGATAACGCCTCCAGGCATCAAGCCAAGGCGAAATTGATAAAAAAAAACCTAAATCACTGTGCTTGATTTAGGTGTGTATATCAAATTATTTTTTTAAGTTAGATTGGATTTCTTTCACTAACATTTCTGCGCCTTCAGGGCTTAAAATTAATTTGCCTCCAACTAGACGGAAGTTATCATCAGAAACTTCACCAGTTACAGCACATGTCATGTTTGGCATATATTTTTTTAAGATGATTTTGTCATCATCCACATAGATTTCTAAAGCGTCTTTTTCTGCAATACCTAGTGTACGGCGAAGTTCGATTGGAATTACTACACGTCCTAATTCATCGACTTTACGAACGATTCCTGTTGATTTCATAATTATTTTTCCTCCTAATGTAAAAAAGTTATATTGGTATTTCGTCAAATTTCGACATAATTTCCTTGTCTGATAGTTATCATACCAAGTAATGCCATAAACGTCAATTAATTAATACACTAATATTATTGTTTTGAAAAAATTTTTTGAGGAGAAAACAGATATTTTGCTTATTTTAAAAGGTTTTTATTATATATTTTAATTTATAGTAAAAAAGCTTCTCATTTAAGACATTAAATGGATTGGTTCTATCATTCGACATTTTTCGCGCGCGATGAACTATCAATCAATTATGCCTCGGCATAATTGCGTCCGGAATTGGCTTTGTGCCAGGCCTGCAGATGTTTTTTGTGCGAAAGCGTAGTGCTAACGCAGCGGCAGCAACTTGTTTTTGTCTGTGCGAAAGCGAAGCGTCAGCAACAGCACCGATGCTGGTCACTCAGGCGTTTTCACAGGATGTAAAGGTCTTAGCCTGAGTTCCTCTATTTCAGCGGGTGTTTGGACACCCGCTGAAAGAAGTTGAAACGAATTTCGTACTTAGTTAGAATAGATAGTATACTGTGAAACAATGGAGGCAGTTCTTGTGAGCGAACAAAACAAAACATTCTATATAACAACCCCTATTTATTACCCAAGTGGGAAATTCCATATCGGTACAGCGTATACAACTGTAGCATCAGATACAATTGCACGTTATAAACGTTTACGTGGTTATGATGTACGTTTCTTAACGGGAATGGATGAGCATGGGCAAAAGATTCAAGAAAAAGCTGCAGAAGCGGGCAAACATCCTCAAGAATACGTGAATGAAATTGCAGATGCTGCGAAAAAGCTTTGGGCATTGATGGACATTTCATACGATGACTTTATTCAAACGACGCAAGAGCGTCATACGAAAACTGTCGAAAAGATTTTCCAAAAGTTTTTAGATAATGGTGATATTTATAAAGGTGAGTATGAAGGTTCGTACTGTACACCATGTGAATCTTTCTTTACTGAGACACAATTAGTAGAGGGTAACTGTCCAGACTGTGGTCGTCCAGTACACAAAGTTAAAGAGGAATCTTACTTCTTTAATATGAAGAAATACGCAGATCGTCTTTTAGCTTATTATGAAGAAAACCTTGAATTTATTGAGCCTGAATCTCGAAAAAATGAAATGATTAATAACTTCATTAAACCAGGGCTAGAAGATTTATCTGTTTCAAGAACTTCATTTGATTGGGGCATTAAAGTTCCAGGAGACCCTAAACATGTAATTTATGTATGGGTAGATGCCTTAACTAACTATATAACGTCATTAGGATATCTTTCGGAGGATGAAACATTATTCAATAAATATTGGCCGGCAGATGTACATGTAGTTGGTAAAGATATCGTTCGATTCCATACTATTTATTGGCCAATTTTCTTAATGGCACTAGATTTACCACTTCCTAAAAAAGTATTTGCCCATGGTTTTATAATGATGAAAGACGGTAAGATGTCTAAATCAAAGGGCAATGTTATTTATCCTGAAATGTTAATAGAACGTTATGGTTTAGATGCGACACGATATTTCCTATTGCGCGAGTTACCATTCGGATCTGATGGTGTATTTTCGCCAGAATCATTTGTTGAACGTACAAACTTCGACTTAGCAAACGATTTAGGCAATTTATTGAATCGTACTATTTCAATGATTAATAAATATTTCGACGGCATTATTCCAACTGAAAATCTTCAGTCGACAGAATTTGATGCGGCTTTAAAAGAGCAGGCTAAATCGGTACGTATTAAATATGAAGAAAGTATGGAAAAAATGCAATTTAGTGTCGTATTAGCAGACGTATGGACACTTGTTTCAAGAACGAATAAATATATAGATGAAACTCAACCGTGGGTGCTAGCAAAAGAGGAATCAGATAAGCCAAAATTAGGAGCTGTTATGCGAAATTTGGCGGAGAGTTTACACCAAATTGCTGTCATGTTACAACCATTTATGACATCTACTCCCAAACGAATTATTGAACAATTAGGCTTGGATGACAAATTCTTAGCATGGGAAACAATTGAAACATTCGGCAATACTATTCCAGCAAACATTAAAGTGGTAGAAAAAGGGATTCCCATTTTCCCTCGTTTAGAGAGTGAAGTTGAAATTGCGTATATTCGTGAAGAAATGCGTGGTTCAGTGAAAACTCCACAAGTGGAAGAAACAAAAAACGAGCAAAAAGCTGCAGAGGTTCCAGAAATTCCTGAAATTACTATTGATGATTTTATGAAAGTTGATTTACGTGTAGCTACTGTAACAGCGTGTGAAACTATTCCAAAGGCAGACAAATTATTAAAGCTTCAAGTGGATCTTGGATATGAGCAACGACAAGTAGTTTCAGGTATTGCAAAGTTTTATTCTCCAGATGAATTAATTGGTCAAAAAGTGATTGTAGTCTCTAACTTAAAGCCAGTTAAATTACGTGGTGAATTATCACAAGGAATGATTCTAGCTGGTGAAAAAGATGGGATTTTAAAATTAGCATCGGTTGATCCGAAACTAGAGAACGGCGCAAAAGTAAAGTAATAAATTTTAGGAATGCCTGCTGAATGTAAAAAGTTCAGCAGGCTTTTAAAATCCGTCTTGAAAATGAGTGTTTTATTATCTTGAAATAATTTATACACATTATTCATTGAGGTTTTTTAGGTATATAGTAACAAAAGTGGTGTCTGAGGTTATGAGTAATGTTATAATACTAAATTGTTTGTAACAAAATTGTAACACTGATGAAAAATATGAAATAATAATTTCTAATAAAATCTATGTTAGGAGAATGACGATGTTTATTGATACACATGTACACTTAAATGCAGATCAGTATGAAGAAGACTTACAAGAGGTTATAGATAGAGCTCTTGAAGCCAAAGTAGAAACAATGGTTGTTGTTGGTTTCGACCGCAAAACTATAGAAAAAACAATGCAACTGGTTGAACAGTATGATTTTGTTTATGGTGTCATTGGTTGGCACCCTGTCGATGCCATTGATTGTACAGAAGAGGATTTAAATTGGATTGAGAAATTAGCAGCACATCCAAAAATAGTAGGTATTGGTGAAACCGGGTTGGACTATTATTGGGATAAATCCCCGAAAGATGTTCAACAAGCACTTTTTCGCAAGCAAATTCATTTAGCGCAAAAGCTGAATTTACCAATCATTATTCATAACAGGGATGCTACTGGAGATGTTGTACAAATTTTACGTGAAGAAAACGCTGCTTCCGTGGGAGGCGTTATGCATTGTTATAGTGGCAGTGTGGAAACCGCACAAGAATGTATTGCTATGAATTTTATGATTAGTCTTGGTGGGCCGGTGACATTTAAAAATGCACGAATGCCGAAAGAAGTGGCGACAGAAATACCTTTAGAACATTTGATGATTGAAACTGATGCACCGTATTTAGCACCTCATCCATATCGAGGAAAACGTAATGAGCCAGCTTTAGTGCCATTAGTTGCAGAAGAAATTGCCCGTTTAAAAGGATTAACGATTGAGGAAATTGCACAAGTAACGACAGCCAATGCGAAAAAATTTTTTAGGATTGACAATTAACTAGCTGAGATGCCTCCAATACTGGGTTTGTGGTTGGCTAAAAAGGGAATGTCAATTTTCTTTGAAATACATTCGGGTTGACAGTGCCAAATCTAGTACGTATAATCCAACTTTGTATTAAGGAGGCGTTTTTTCATGTCAAATAATTCCATGAAAAACTTGTTCTTAGGATCATTGAGGAGTAAGCAAACAGTGATAAGCATTATTTCACTTGTCCTGTTTGTATCTGTAATTTCATTTGTACTTTATCAAGGTACTAAAAAGTCCGTAACGCTTGATGCGAACGGAGAAACAATCGAAGTAACAACACATGCCAAAACTGTAGAACAATTATTACAAGATCAAAATATAGACGTAGCAGAGCATGACAAAATATCACCCTCTCTGAACACCAAAATTGTTAATGGATTAGCAATTTCATGGGAACAGGCAAAAGAAGTAACTATTTCAGTTGATGGAAATCAGTCAAAAGTTTGGACAACTGAAACACAAGTGAAAGACATTTTGAAAGAAGCAAATATTGAAGTATCAGAGCATGACTCATTAGTACAAGGTCTAGATACAGAAGTAGGAGCAGACAACAAGATCGATATTCAAAAGGCGTTTCAAGTATCGCTTGTCGATGGCGTAAACGAGAGACAAGTATGGTCCACTTCGACTACGGTCGCTAACTTTTTAAAACAACAAGGAATTCAACTAAATGAATTCGATCGTGTCGAGAATAACCTGAAGGACGTAATCACTCCGCAGAGTAAAATCACAGTAGTTCGCGTAGAAAAGGTTATCGATGTAGTGGAAGAATCTTTAGATTTCGCAATTGAAAAGAAGCAGGATGCTTCATTGCAAAAAGGAAAACAAAAAGTTGTAACAGCAGGCCAAAAAGGATTAATGACTAAAACATATGAAGTTGTGAAAGAGAATGGCCAAGTTGTAACTAAAAATTTACAATCAGAGAAAGTTGTAAAAGAATCGCAAAAGCAAGTGGTTGCAGTAGGTACTAAAACTGTAGTAGCTAGCGCAGCGACTGTATCACGTGGTTCATCAGAGCCAGCTAGTGGTAAAGAATTTTATGTAACAGCAACCGCTTATACACCTAATTGTAGCGGCTGCTCGGGGATATCTGCCACTGGGATTAATTTGCAATCAGGATCTGGGTTGAAAGTAATAGCTGTAGACCCTTCTGTTATTAAGCTCGGTTCAAAAGTTTGGGTTGAGGGCTATGGAACAGCTATTGCAGGAGATACTGGTGGTGCAATTAAGGGTAATCGGATCGACATACTTGTACAATCTGAATCCCAAGCTAGTAATTGGGGAGTAAGGAAAGTGCGTATAAAAGTATTAAATTAAAAAAATTGTAAAATTAATCAAAATGTTTTTCACTATTATTAGCTTTCCTGTTTTGACTGGCGGGAAAGCTTTTTTATTTTTTTCAGTAATTTGTTCTAGAGAATCAACAATAGCAAAATCAAGGCTGAATATTATAAAAGATGAATAGCCGGGTATTTCTGTACAATCGTACAGTGCAGTTGTAAAATGGTCTGAAGATAAGGTAGAAAAGAGGAGCCTTTTTGCAAATAAAAGAAATCATTGTTGTTGAAGGAAAAGATGATACAACAGCTATTAAGCGAGCTGTACAAGCAGATACTATAGAAACAAATGGATCGGCTATTTCAGAGGAAACACTGAAGAGAATTCAACATGCACAGGATAAAAGAGGTGTTATTGTTTTTACTGATCCAGATTATCCAGGACGTCGAATTCGTTCCATTATCGAGGAGCATGTAAAAGGTGTAAAACACGCTTTTTTACCGAAAGCCAAAACAATTGCGAAAAACGGTAAAGGACTAGGCATTGAGCATGCAGCAGATGAAGATATACGCGAGGCACTGCAACATGTCTATACCCCAAATGAGATTGAGCCAACCACAGATGATATCACTCTCGAAGATTTAATGACGGCACATTTAATTGGCCATCCACGGGCGAAGACTCGACGTGATCGTCTTGGAGAAATTTTGAATATTGGTGCAACAAACGGCAAACAACTTCATAAAAGATTGAAAATGTTTCAAATTACAGAAAAGCAATTTGGTGCGGCAATCGCACAGTTAGATCAGGAGGAAAACGATGCATAAGGATATTGCAACACCAATTAGAACACAGGAAATTTTAAGAAAATATGGATTTTCATTTAAAAAAAGCTTAGGTCAAAACTTTTTAATAGATCCGAACATTTTACGAAATATTGTTAGTCATGCAAATTTAACTGAAAATAGTGGCGCAATCGAAGTTGGTCCTGGCATTGGAGCATTAACAGAGCATTTAGCAAGAAGTGCAAAAAAGGTTGTATCTTTTGAAATTGATCAGAGATTATTACCTGTATTAGAAGACACACTTAGCCCATATAATAATGTAACTATTGTACATTCAGATGTTTTAAAGGCGGATGTGGCTAAAGTAATTCAGGAAGAGATGCCAGGTATTGAAGATATTATGGTTGTAGCGAATTTACCTTATTATGTGACGACACCAATTTTAATGAAATTACTTAATGATCGTTTGCCGATTCGCGGTTTCGTTGTCATGATGCAAAAGGAGGTTGCAGATCGTATTACAGCTAAGCCTGGAACGAAGGAGTACGGTTCTTTATCAATTGCGATTCAATATTATGTAAAGGCTGATATTGCCATGACGGTACCGAAAACTGTTTTTATGCCGCAACCAAACGTGGATTCTGCAGTGATCCGTCTTATTAAGCATGATGAACCTCCAGTAAACGTAATTGATGAGGATTTTTTATTCGTTGTTACTCGTGCGTCGTTTGTACAACGACGAAAAACAATCTTCAATAATTTACAATCAGGTTTACCAAATGGTAAGGTACACAAAGAAAAAATTATGGATGCTTTAAGAGCGGTAAATATTGAACCAACACGTCGAGGAGAGACCCTAACCATTCAAGAGTTTGGAAAATTAGCCGATGCACTATACCCTACATTTGCAAAGTAAAAAATTTTTGTTAACTTTTTTGAGTATAAGTAAAAAAACATGTCTTTTTTATGAAAAATAAGTTGACAACATTAATTAGAGGCTGATAAAATAATATATTTTGTTGACATTTTTGGGCGAATCGCTTATACTATTTATTAGTGAGGTGTAAGCGAAAATGCCAAAAACTTTAGCGGACATTAAAAAGTCGTTGGATTGTCATTTGGGTAAACGTTTGCAGTTAAAAGCAAACGGAGGTCGCAAAAAAACGGTCGAGTGTGCAGGGGTATTGCGTGAGACATATCGCGCTATCTTTGTAGTTGAGCTTGATCAAGAAGACAATACGTGCAAGCGCGTATCGTATAGCTACACAGATATTTTAACTGAGGCAGTAGAGATTACATTTTTAGACGAAGCACAAGCTGCTATCGCAAAATAGTTTCTAGTACTTATTTCTATATTTTGAAACACTCATGTATAAAAACTGCATGAGTGTTTTGCGTTTTCTGGGGCATACTAAAATCGTCAGTTGTTAAGGAGGAGTTTATATGCCTAGAAAAGGTATCATGTCACCTCGTTTAAAGGAAGAGATCGCTAAAGAGCTTGGATTTTATGATGTTGTGCAACGAGAAGGCTGGGGCGGCATAAAAGCTCGAGACGCCGGTAATATGGTCAAACGTGCCATCGAAATGGCTGAAAGAGCAAGTAGTGAGCAAGAGCATAATAAGTAGCCTCTTTGTGAAAATAGACCACTTATTATTTTGAAACTTCAATTACAGGGATGAAAACTTCCTGTATACACAACAACACGACTGACGAAAGAGAACCGTTACACCAAATAGGGGTATACGGTTCTTTTTTTCCATTTTCACATTCCCATTATGGTAAAATAAAATGAATAATCTTGTGAAAGATGAATGACAGGTTTATCTTCATTCAGAAAATGTTTTATATAGCGAAGTGAACGCCAGCTACTGATGTTTTGTAACAGTTACAGAAGACTCCTACATCTAAAGACAGACAAAGTGTAATTTCTATTCAGTGTGTATTAAAATATCAAACTGAATGATCTGTCAGATGTTACGGTTTAAAGGACAAGCTAGGAGGTTAGCCTAACTCCATGCGATAAGGCTTATTAACCTGCATCGGTAGCTTTAATTTAAAATTAGGAGCATTGTTTATCTGTGCGAGGCGAAGCGTCAGCCAATTGCGCTAATGCGTAATTGATAAGTGTAGCTATAAGGAGGAAGAAAGATGCTTTATGTAAAGGCGCCTGCAAAAATAAATTTAACATTAGATGTGCTTTATAAAAGACCAGATAATTTTCATGAGGTAGAGATGGTCATGACAACTGTGGATTTAGCTGACCGTATCTGCCTAGAATCTCGAGAAGATGGCGTAATTGAAATAATTTCTACTGATAATTTCGTGCCAAATGATCACCGAAATTTTGCTTATCAGGCAGCGCGTCTAGTTAAAGATACATACGGCATTGGACAAGGTGTATCCATTACTATAGAAAAGGAAATACCAATCGCAGCAGGGTTAGCAGGTGGCAGTAGCGATGCGGCTGCTACACTAAAGGGTTTAAATGAGTTGTGGAATTTAGGGTTATCTATAGATGAGTTAGCTGAATTAGGTGCGAAAATTGGTTCGGATGTTTCATTTTGTGTCTATGGTGGCACAGCATTAGCAACGGGGCGCGGAGAAAAAATTCAGGAATTGCCTGCACCACCAAACTGTTGGGTAGTCTTAGCTAAGCCTAAAATAGGTGTCTCTACTGCAGAGGTATATGGAGGATTAAAGGTTGAAGGGTTAGAACATCCAAATACGAAGCAAATGATTCATGCTATTGAAACGGAAGATTATGAGCTACTATGTGCATCATTAGGGAATGTTTTGGAAACTGTAACTTTTAAGCTACATCCAGAAGTAGTAATGTTAAAGGAACAAATGAAGCGCTTTGGAGCAGATGCAACATTAATGAGTGGAAGCGGTCCGACGGTGTTTGGTTTAGTGGATAGTGAAGCTCGAGTGAGCCGAATTTATAATGGTTTACGTGGTTTTTGCGAAGAAGTATATGCTGTTCGGATTTTAGGTGAGCGAAATTCGCTTGCTTAAAACCGCAAATTTATGTTAATTTTACCTATAAATATTCGTGTTTAGGAGAGGGTCGCATGAAATGGAAGCGTAGTGAACGACTAGTTGATATGACGTACTATTTACTAGAACATCCACATCAGCTGATCCCGCTAACTTATTTTTCTGAACTATATCAATCTGCAAAGTCTTCTATTAGTGAAGATTTGACGATTGTAAAAGAAACTTTCGAAGAAAAAGGAATCGGGTTATTGATGACAGTACCGGGCGCTGCAGGAGGAGTTAAGTATATTCCTAAAATGTCCGAGGTTGAGGTCCGTTTAGTTATTCATGATTTAAAGGCGGAGCTTGAGCATTCAGATCGTTTGTTACCGGGCGGTTATTTATTTATGACGGACTTACTCGGCAATCCAGATTTAATTAATCGAGTGGGAAAGGTATTTGCATCCGCATTTGCTGATCAACAAATTGATGTCATAATGACTGTCGCAACAAAGGGGATCTCTATTGCCCACGCAATTGCAAGACATTTAAATGTACCAGTTGTTGTTGTCAGAAGAGATAGTAAGGTAACTGAAGGCTCTACAGTCAGCATCAACTATGTATCTGGTTCTTCCAGAAGAATTCAGACAATGGTATTATCAAAAAGAAGCATGAAGAGTGGGCAACGAGTGCTTATTACTGACGACTTTATGAAGGTCGGTGGTACAATGAACGGCATGAAAAATCTATTAGAGGAATTTGACTGTCAGCTAGCTGGTATTGCAGTGCTTGTAGAGGCTGAGCATGCAGACGAAACTTTAGTAGATGATTATTATTCACTAGTAAAGCTTCATGAGGTCAATGAAAAAGACCGTACAATTGCACTAAGTGAAGGTAACTATTTTTCTAAAAGGGGAAATGACAAATGAAAGTAGTAGCAACAACAAATGCACCAGCAGCAATTGGACCATATTCACAAGGGATTATTGTAAATGGCATGTTTTATAGCTCAGGTCAGATCCCACTAACAGCAACAGGCGAATTAGTGGAAGGTGATATCACTGTTCAAACAAATCAAGTATTTGCAAATTTAAAAGCAGTTCTAGCTGCTGCTGGATCATCTTTGGACAATGTTATTAAAACAACCGTTTTTATGAAGGATATGAACGACTTTGTTGCAATGAATGAAGTATATGCTAGCCACTTTGGTGATCATAAACCAGCTCGTTCAGCCGTAGAGGTTGCACGTCTACCAAAAGATGTGAGAGTAGAAATCGAAGTTATTGCCATCGTTAAATAAGGAATTTTTTAAGCTCACTAGAAGAGAATCTTTTAGTGGGCTTTTTTTTATAGCAATGTTTTCTGCGCGAAAGCAAAGCGACAGCGACAAATGTTTTCTGCGCGAAAGCAAAGCGACAGCGACAATACGCCAAGGGGAAGTGAATATTCTAAACTACAAGTAGTATCGCTGATAAAGTAGTGAAATCGATGATAGAATTCCAATAATCGCTGATAAAAATGGAAAAACCGCTAATAGAGTTCCAATAATCGCTGATAAAAATAAAATAACCGCTGATAAAACCCCAACAATCGCCGATAAGGAGCAAATCGCTGATAAAACTCCTAAAAGTATTACCAAACTGAAAAGTAACACCCATAGAGGGCGACTGACAAACAATTGACAAAATTTACGTATAAAAAAGGAAATATTATACTAATAAGTATTCAAATTTTTTAGAAAATTTGATAGACTAGAAAAAGGAAAATATTCGGTAATAAAGAATATTATATTTTCATTTAGGCATCTAAGAAGAGAGGTGGTGAGAAAATGGAAGTTACTGATGTAAGATTACGTCGTGTACAGACGGATGGTCGCATGCGTGCGATTGCTTCCATTACACTCGACAATGAGTTCGTAGTTCATGATATTCGTGTGATTGATGGCAATACAGGTTTGTTCGTTGCTATGCCAAGTAAACGAACGCCAGATGGTGAATTTAGAGATATTGCGCATCCTATCAATTCTACTACTCGTAATAAAATTCAGGAGATTATTTTAAACGAGTACCATAATTCAAGCGAAGTAGAAGCAGCAGAAGAATTAGAAGGAATTGGCGTATAGTTAAAGAGAGCTCTTCATAATTTGGAGAGTTCTTTTTATTTTGAGAATAAGAGAAAATGAGTAGTTTTAGGACATACATATTAACATTCGAGCATAAGGTGCATATGATTTGGAAATTCATCTTTTTGTCAAGTCAACATGCCTTGAAAATAGATGGATTTTGCTATATAGTCATAAGAGAAAATGAGCGTATTGGAGGACTTACAGATGAGCAACATTTTTGCTGTCATTTTGGCTGCAGGTCAAGGTACACGTATGAAGTCCAAATTATATAAAGTGCTCCATCCAGTATGTGGGAAGCCAATGGTACAACATGTGGTGGATCACATTCAAACGTTAGATGTGAATCGCATTGTAACGGTTGTAGGACATGGTGCAGAAAAGGTGAAACAACAGCTTGGCGATAAAAGCGAGTATGTTTTACAGGCTGAACAGTTAGGGACAGCTCATGCTGTACAACAGGCGGAGGCAATTTTAGGTAGCGAAGAAGGGACAACATTAGTTGTTTGTGGCGATACACCACTTATTCGCCCTGAAACGATGCAAGCATTATTCGAGCATCATCAAGCAAAGAATGCTAAAGCAACGATTTTAACAGCTATTGCTGAAAATCCAACAGGCTATGGTCGTATTTTACGTGGCGACAATGGACAAGTGGAGCAAATTGTTGAGCAAAAGGATGCTTCAGCAGAGCAGCAATTAGTGAAAGAGATTAATACGGGCACATATTGCTTCGATAATAAAGCGTTATTTGAGACATTGAAGCTTGTGAAAAATGACAATGCTCAGGGTGAGTATTATTTACCTGATGTGATTGAAATTTTACAAAAACAAGGCGATGTCGTTGAAGCATTTGTAACGGAAGATTTTGAAGAAACACTTGGTGTCAATGATCGTGTTGCTCTGTCTCAAGCAGAGGCGCTAATGCGTACAAGAATTAATGAAAAGCATATGCGTAACGGTGTCACAATTATTAATTCAGAAGCAACATACATCAGCGCTGAGGCAATGATTGGTCGTGATACTGTCATCCAACCAGGTTCTATGATTGAAGGTACAACTGTTATTGGTGAAGATTGTATAATTGGGCCAAACACACAAATCATTGATAGCCGTATCGGTGACCGAACAACTGTACATTCTTCTGTTGTACGTGAAAGCGCTGTAGCAGAAGACACAGCTATAGGACCGTTTGCAAATATTCGACCACTTTCTGATATAGGTAGCCATGTGAAAATTGGTAACTTTGTAGAAGTGAAGAAAAGTAAACTAGGTAATGACACGAAAGTATCCCACTTAAGCTATATTGGCGATGCTGAAATAGGAAGCAATGTCAATATTGGCTGTGGTTCCATTACAGTAAACTATGATGGGAAAAACAAGTTCCAAACAATTATTGAAGATGATGTATTTGTAGGATGTAATACTAACTTAGTAGCGCCAGTGAAAGTTGGAAAAGGTTCATTTATTGCAGCAGGATCTACAATTACAAAAGAAGTTCCTGAGGATGCGCTAGCAATTGCTCGTGCAAGACAAGAAAACAAACCGAATTATGTAAGCAAATTAAATTCAAAATAATTATCAACTAAACAGGAGGCCATCATGCCGTATCATTATGCAAACTCACAATTAAAAATATTTTCACTTAACTCTAACAATCCGCTCGCTCAAGAAATTGCGCAAGAAATGGGTGTTGAATTAGGTAAATCTTCTGTTAAACACTTCAGCGATGGAGAGGTTCAAATTAGCATTGAAGAAAGTATTCGTGGTTGTGATGTGTTTATCGTGCAGTCTACTTCTGCGCCTGTAAACGAACATTTAATGGAGCTTTTAATTATGGTAGATGCTGTCAAACGCGCATCTGCTCGTACAGTAAACGTTGTAATGCCTTATTATGGATATGCTCGTCAGGACCGTAAAGCAAAAGCACGTGAGCCAATTACAGCTAAATTAGTAGCAAACTTACTTGAAACAGCTGGTGCAACACGTGTTATCGTTTTAGATTTACATGCACCACAAATCCAAGGTTTCTTCGATATTTTAATCGATCACCTGATGGCAGTGCCTTTATTATCTGATCACTTCAAATCAAAAGGTATCCCAGAAGAAGAAATCGTTGTTGTTTCCCCAGACCATGGTGGTGTAACACGTGCTCGTAAAATGGCAGAACGTTTAAAAGCACCTATTGCAATTATTGACAAACGCCGTCCAAAACCAAACGTTGCAGAAGTAATGAACATTGTTGGTAATGTTGATGGTAAAGTGGCAATCTTGATTGATGATATTATTGATACTGCTGGTACGATTACAATCGGCGCGGATGCATTACGTGCAGCTGGTGCGAAAGAAGTTTATGCTTGTTGTTCTCACCCGGTATTATCAGGCCCAGCAATCGAGCGTATCGAAAACTCTTCGATTAAAGAATTAGTTGTAACAAATACAATCCAACTTCCTGAAGAGAAAAAATCTCCAAAAATTACAGAGCTTTCAGTAGCTAAATTGATGGCAGATGCAATCTCTCGTGTCTATGAAAATAAATCTGTAAGTACTCTATTTGATTAATATAAATAAACAGATCCCAATATGTGGCTTATTAAGGACAAATCTACGTTTGTAAGTAGATTTGTCCTTTTTCTAGGTTTCTTTTGTTTGAATTTTCTTGTAAAAGGGTATATGGTAATTGTGACTTAATAATATTTACACTACTTTATAAAAAATAGTTTACCGCCTAAGGTGGGATATATTTTGTTAAAACATAAGTTATGAATAAGTTGATTGGAGTGGAGGCTGGGCGACTCCTTGGGGAATAGCAATAGAGGAACGAAGGCTAAAACCATCACGTCCTGTGATAACGCCTTCGTGACCAACATCGGTGCTGTTGCTGTCGCTTCGTTGCACTACGCTTTCGCACAAAAAACATCTGTTGGCCCAAGCGGCTCATCGGACGCCCCCAGGAAGCTCTGCTCTGCGCGAAAGCGAAGCGTCAGCAACAAATGTTTTTATCTGTGCGAAAGCGAAGCGTCAGCAACAAAGCGCCCAGCTGGAACGGAAATCAACCCCACGTTATGGTGATAAGCTAAAATTGTAGTAAATATTATTATAGCCTTAACAAATGTCATTGAAAGTAGTGACATTTATAATAAGGCGTAAATAAATTTTTCTTGGAAGGGGAAGTATAGTATGAGTACAGTATTAAGTGTTAAAAAGCGCGAAGCTGGGCATCGTTCGACATTAACCCAACTTAGAAAAGGGGGAGCCATTCCTGCAGTTATTTACGGCTATAAATTAGATTCGACCCCAATTTCTATTTCAGCGAATGAATTCAGAAAATCCATTCAAAAGAATGGGCAAAACGGTGTTTTTTCAATGGAGTTAGATGGTAAAAAGGTGAATGTTGTTGTATCAGAAATCCAACAATGCTCAATGAAAGATGAAGTAAATCATATCGACTTTTTAGCAATTGATATGTCCGAAGCAATAGAAGCTGAAGTGCCTATTAGACTTGTTGGAGAGTCAGTTGGAGTTAGTGTGGGTGGCATATTAATGCAGCCCAACCTAGATGTGAAAATTAACGTAAAACCAGCAGATATACCAGAAGCTATTGAAGTTGACATTACTGAACTTAAAATTGGTGAAACAATTACGGTAGCAGATATTCGAGATACGATTGATTTTGATATTATCAGTGAAAATGGTCATACATTGGTATCAATTATGGTCCCGGCAGTCGTTGAGGAATCGACAGTAGATAGTGAGCAGGTACAAGAGTAAAAATATTTGTTAAGGAAAGGCTACTGAGGAAGTTAAACTTCTTCAGTAGCCTTTTATATTTTAAATTAATACATGTGTTGTTTTAAAACCATTTCACGATATGTATGGTTGAAGTGAGGATTTTAAATAATATCAAGCCATTATTGAACTTTTACTTTCAAAAACTGTACAAACTGCTTTCTTAGTGCATGATATGGTAAAATAATGACTATTAGATTTGAAAGAAGAGGGGTACTTATGAAAATTATCGTTGGTTTAGGGAATCCAGGCAAGCCTTATGAGCATACAAGACATAATATTGGCTTCGATGTTATTGATGCATTAGCTGAAAAATGGGGTACACCTTTAACTAATTCAAAGTTTAATGGTATGTATGCAACGGTACATCGTCCTGAAGGAAAGGTTCTACTTGTTAAACCTTTAACATATATGAATTTATCGGGGGAATGTGTTGGGCCCCTTATGAACTATTTTGATATTGATGTGGAAGACTTAATTGTTATTTATGACGATTTAGATTTAGAAACAGGGAAATTACGCCTGCGTCAAAAAGGAAGTGCGGGTGGACATAATGGTATTAAATCATTAATTCAGCATCTAGGTACACAAGAATTTAATCGCATACGTGTTGGGGTTAATCGCCCGCCTGCTGGTATGAAGGTAGCAGATTATGTGTTGTCAAAATTTTCAAAAGAAGATCAAGCTATTGTTAGTGAAGCTATTGAAAAAAGTGTAAATGCTGTAGAAGAATCTCTTTCAAAGCCATTTCTTGATGTGATGAATCGCTTTAACGGGTAATAATAGGTTAAAGCGTAGTGTGGATATTACAGCTGTTTTAACCTAAGCGGCTCATCGGACGCCCCCAGGAAAGCGACTGGTTGGTACGAAAATCAACCCCACGTTTCTATATTCTAAAAGGCGCTAAAGCAAAATTGGAAGTGCATAAACTGTTTTAGAAATGTCTATACTTTAAGTAGTAAGTTGCTTAAAGGAGGATGATTTGGAGATGTCAGTTCGCTATCGATGTCGTCATTGTGAAGTAGAAATAGGAACACTACCATTTGATGCAGATGATACAATTCGAAAACTACATATTTTCGAAATGGGTGAAGCGGATGATTATGTTGAGAAAGATCAGCATGGTCACACGACGGTGCACTGCATTTGTGAGCAATGTGAGGATTCGCTGAAACAATATCCAGATTATCACGCACTCAATAAATGGATTCAATGATTGGAAGGATGCTTTGGCGCACATCACGTGCGTTCAAAGCTTTTTCCATTGATAAAATATACAAAAAAGATGCGTATTATAGTACTAGATTACTAGTAATGGCGAATAGAATTATGCGCTGAGAGGAGCTTTTGACATTGGAAGTTTTACGACAGCTTGTGATGCAGGACAAACATATCACATCATTTTTACAGGAGATTCAGAGCGGTCAATCTGCAACACAGCTTATAACAGGATTAACAGGAAGCGCGCGCCCGGTAATGGTCGATGCGTTATTTGAATATGTAAAAAAACCTATTTATATTGTATCTCCTAATCTATTGCAGGCACAAAAAATGGTTGACGAGCTGGCGGGACTTTTAGGTGAGGAGCATGTTCATTATTATCCTGCCGATGAGTTTATTGCTGCAGATTTGTCTGTTGCCTCTCCAGAGTTACGTGCTGAGCGTATCGCAACACTTGATTGCCTAGCTAGAGGTGAAAAAGCTGTTTATGTGATACCAGTTGCGGGCTTACGCAAAATGATGCAGCCTAAAGAGCATTGGCAACAGTATTTTTTACAGATTGCAGTAGGCGAAGATATTCAGATTGATGAATGGCTCCAAACGTTAGTAGAGATGGGTTACGTGCGTAATTCAATGGTGACAACACCTGGAGAGTTTGCGCTACGTGGAGGGATATTAGATATTTATCCACCATATTTAGAGGCGCCGATTCGTATAGAATTATTTGATACGGAAGTTGACTCGATTCGAACATTTTCTGCGGACGACCAACGTTCCATTGATAAATTGCAGAAGGTTCGTATTCTACCAGCATCAGAAGTTATTTTGACAAAGGAAGAAAGAATGGCATTGGCAGGCCGTTTAGAAGCGGCATTAGCGACAAGTTTAAAGAAAGTCAAAAAGCAGGAGACGAAGGAATTACTGTATCAGCATATTCAATATGATATTGAATTGTTACAGCAAGGGAATTTACCGGACTATGTAAATAAATATGGTTCGTTATTGTATGAGAAAACATCATATTTAGGAGATTATTTTGTACATGATGGCATTGTGCTGTTTGATGAGCTCGGACGTATTCAGGAGGTTATGGATGCCTGGGAGCGCGAAGAGGATGAGTGGTTTTTATCATTAATTGAAGAAGGGAAAATGGTGCATGATGTAAAGCCAGCATTCTCTTTGAAAGAAATCCTAGCAATGCTGTCTCAACAAAAGCTATACTTCTCATTATTTTCACGAACATTTGCAGGTGTATCTTTTAATAAGACGACGAACTTTTCTTGCAAACCAATGCAACAATTTCATGGCCAAATGTCATTATTACAAAGTGAGATTGAACGCTGGTTGCTTGGTAAATTTACAGTATTAATTGTTGCAAGAGATAAAGATCGTGTTAAACGTGTACAGCAAATGCTTGGAGAATATGATATTCATACGACAATTGGTAAGCCGACAGAAGCGGGTATTTATATTGTGGATGGCTCACTATCTAGTGGCTTTGAATTACCACTACAACGTGTGGTGATTGTCACAGAGGATGAGTTATTTAAACAACAGGTGAAGAAAAAAGCACGTCCTCAAAAAATGACGAACGCAGAACGTATTAAAAGCTATACAGAAATTAAACCAGGCGACTATGTTGTCCATGTACATCACGGTATTGGGAAATATATAGGCTTAGAAACATTAGAGGTAAATGGAACACATAAGGATTACTTACACATTCGATACCGCGCAGATGATAAGTTATATGTTCCCGTAGAGCAAATAGATTTAATCCAAAAATATGTAGCATCTGAAGACCGAGAACCGAAGCTACATAAATTAGGTGGAGCAGAGTGGAAAAAAGCTAAAGCCAAGGTATCCTCTGCTGTGCAAGATATTGCTGATGATTTAATTAAGCTGTATGCGAAACGTGAAGCAGAGAAAGGCCATGCATTCGCGATTGACAATGACGATCAGCGCAATTTTGAGGCTTCTTTCCCTTATGAAGAAACGGAGGATCAGCTACGTTCAATTATCGAAGTAAAACGTGATATGGAGCGTGAGCGTCCGATGGATCGTCTTGTATGTGGAGACGTAGGGTACGGCAAAACAGAGGTAGCGATTCGTGCGGCATTTAAAGCAATTCAAGATGGCAAGCAGGTAGCTTTCCTTGTGCCGACAACGATTTTAGCGCAGCAGCATTACGAAACGATTCGTGAGAGATTCCAAGACTTTGCTATGAATGTAGGTCTCTTGTCTCGTTTCCGTTCGAAAAAAGAGCAAACAGCGACGTTAAAGGGCTTAAAAGAAGGGCAAGTTGATATTGTCGTTGGAACGCATCGAATTTTATCTAAAGATTTATTATTCCAAGACCTTGGACTACTGATTGTTGATGAGGAGCAACGTTTTGGTGTAACGCATAAGGAAAAAATTAAACAACTAAAGACGAATGTTGATGTATTAACGCTAACGGCAACTCCGATCCCAAGAACACTTCATATGTCGATGGTAGGTGTTCGTGATCTATCGGTAATTGAAACGCCACCAGCAAACCGTTTCCCTGTGCAAACTTATGTAATGGAGCATAGCGGTGCATTAGTGGGGGAAGCTATTGAGAGAGAAATGGCGCGTGGTGGGCAAGTATTCTACTTATACAATCGTGTAGAAGATATGGCTCGTAAGGTTGATGAAATTCAAATGCTTGTCCCAGAAGCGCGTATTGGGCATGCACATGGCAAAATGACGGAATCAGAATTAGAATCTGTTATATTAGCCTTTTTAGAAGGTGACTATGATGTGCTTGTAACGACAACCATTATTGAGACAGGCGTGGATATACCAAACGTTAACACATTGATTGTTCATGATGCTGATCGAATGGGCTTAGCGCAGCTTTATCAATTGCGTGGGCGTGTTGGACGTTCTAATAGGGTGGCGTATGCTTACTTTATGTATCAACGTGACAAAGTCCTTACGGATGTAGCTGAGCAAAGATTACAGGCGATTAAAGAATTTACAGAGTTAGGTTCAGGATTTAAAATTGCTATGCGTGACTTATCTATTCGTGGTGCAGGAAATTTACTTGGAGCGCAGCAGCATGGCTTTATTGATTCTGTCGGTTTTGACTTGTATTCACAAATGCTGGAAGAAGCGATTGCTGAGCGCCAAACAGGTGTGAAAAAAGAAGAGAAGCCTGACATTGAAATTTTATTGAGTGTGGATGCGTATATCCCAGATGCATACATTCCTGATGGCTATCAAAAAATTCAAATGTATAAACGTATAAAAGCAATGGGTCAAGTGGAGGAGTACAGCGAAATCATAGAGGAATTACAGGATCGTTTTGGTGATCTTCCGATTGAAACAGAGCGTTTATTGCGAATTGCGCGTATGAAGGTATGGGGCTTGGGTACAGGTGTATTGTCTGTAAAAGAAAAGCAAAAAATTATCACAATATTGTTGTCTGAAGAAGGTACTGGGCAAGTTGATGGCGGTAAAATTGTGGAAGAATCTATGAAATTTGAACGTGCTGTAGGGTTTGGTATGGATGGTATGCAATTGAAACTAACGATTGATGAACGTAAGTGTGGGAAATATCAACCCTTTGATATTTTAGAAGAAATGATGCATATTATTGCTGACGCAAAAAAACAACAATAGAAGAAAAGCTGATCTTATCTCTAGGGATAATGATCAGCTTTTTATTGTTAAAAACAAAAAATTACAAGGAAATCTCTGTGAATGTTGTGGCGCTTTATCTTCATTTATTAATTGGACTGTAGACTGTGTGGCTCCTTAGAGATCAATATCACAAATTGAGACTCATGAGCTAGATAGTAGGGAAAATAAGGGTAAAAGTATCACTTTTTGTTATGGTTCTTTTGTGATAAACATCCTTTTGACTTATTGACGTAATGGCAAAGGTTGAATTATTATTATTTCTTGTTAAAAATATTTTATAAATTAATTTATAAAAATTTGTTTTTGTGGTTAATCTAAGATAAGTTGATTGAAGTTGAAAAATTCTACATGGTATTTGCTTAGGTTTTTAAGGCCTTTTTGAAAATATTGTTGGGTGTGAAATCCTATTTCTTCAGTTTTTGCATAGATTGCTTCATAAAAAACCATACTAAAATTGAAAAAATTTCATTGTAGCGAAAGCGAGGATTAAGAATGAAGGCAACAGGGATTGTTCGTCGTATTGATGATTTAGGGCGTGTGGTTATTCCAAAAGAAATTCGTAGAACGTTACGTATTCGTGAGGGAGACCCACTAGAAATTTATACAGACCGTGAAGGTGAAGTCATTTTAAAGAAATATTCTCCAATTAATGATTTAGGGGAATTTGCAAGAGAATATGTGGAAACATTATATGAAACGTTAGGTACTCCAGCGTTTGTAACCGACCGAGATGAAGTAATTGCTGTCTCAGGGATCGGTAAGAAAGAGTATATTAATCGTCGTATTACATCCTTTGCGGAAAGTTTTATGGACGAACGTTCAACAAAAATAGAAAAAATGGAAACAACAATCGAGATTGTTCCTGGACAATATGAGCAAGTAAAGTCTTATTGTGCAACGCCTATTATGGTAAACGGTGATCCGATCGGCTGTATTATCGTTTTGTCTAAAGTACACTTTATCGGTGAAGTTGAAGTGAAAGTTGCTGAAACAGCTGCTAACTTCCTAGCTAAACAAATGAATAGTTGATAAGAATTGAAAGTTATTGCGCTGACCTTTTTAGGCTGAACAATAACTTTTTTTCGTACATAGTTTTATGGTAGTGCTATCGAGCGCGTCATACTTTGGAGATGTGCTATACTATTGGCATTGTTAAAGAAGGAAAGAGGGCAATTTATGTCGGAACGTTTTGGCATGAAAAGCTACATGAAGGGCGCAGCCTTACTTACAATTGCTGCTCTTATTGTGAAGGTTCTTAGTGCAATTTATCGTGTGCCTTTTCAAAATCTTGTTGGTGATGAAGGATTTTATATTTATCAGCAAGTGTATCCAGTTATATCTATTTTTGTCGTATGGACAGCTAGTGGATTTGCAGTAGCTATTTCTAAAATGCTTGCAGATAATGATTGTATTTTAGACCCGCTAGAGAGAGATCATCAACGAAGCGGTATTATGCGTATTGTTTTTCGTTATTTAACCGTACTATCGTTATTGTTTTTTGTTGCTTTATTTAGTGGTGCTGAAATAATTGCGCAGCTTATGGGCGATACTCAGCTTGCGCCTTTAATACGGACGGGTTCATTTATAGTACTTGTTATGCCAGCTCATGCTATTTTTAAGGGCGGCTTCCAATCAAGAGGCATTATGGAGCCGATTGCTTATGCACAAGTCCTTGAACAAGCTGTGAGAGTATCTGTCATTATAGCAGGAACATTTATCATTATGAAGACGACAGAATCACTTTATAGTGCTGGACAAATGGCCATTATAGGTACAGTTATTGGTGAAATTGTAGGCTTTGTATTACTTGCGCTGATCTTTAAAAAACGTTTTGGTTTATTTAATGATAAGAAACAACAGCGGCGTATCGATAGTTTTCCCATTATTAAAGAGGTAACATTGCTGAGTTTAAGTGTGAGCATGAGTGGTCTATTGTTGCTTGGCTATCAGTTAGTTGATTCCTTTACAATTTATTCGCTATTAATAGATGGTGGAATGGATCAGACGGTAGCTAAGGCAACAAAAGGCGTTTATGATCGTGGGCAGCCATTGGTACAGCTCGGAGTTGTTATTGCTTCTTCACTTTCACTTGCTATTGTGCCTCTTGTCGCGCATATGTCCAAAAGACAGGAAGGCCGTAGTGCCATTCCGTTTATTCAACTAACGTATAAAGCGTCTGTATTATTTGGATGGGCGGCATCTCTAGGTTTAATACTCGTTATGCCTTATATTAATGTAATGCTCTTTAAAACAGATGCACTGTCGGAAGTACTTATGGTATATGTATTACAAATTGTTCCATTGTCGATTATTTTGACATTTACAGCTATTTTGCAAGGCTATGGAAAATTAAAAAAGCCGGCTTTATTTTTGATTATAGGTTTTATTTTAAAAATAATATTGAATGTGCTAACAATTAATTTATTCGGTGTATTAGGTGCGGCTATTGCTAATAATGTAGGTCTTTTGTTTACTGCCCTAATGCTTATTTTTTATTTAAAAAGAATGACTGCCATTCAATTAGCGCCAGCCAATTTTTACAAAAAACTTGGAATTGCATCACTCAGCATGGCAGCTGTAGTGCTAGTTTGGCTACAGTTTATACCATCGTTGTTAAACCAATTTTTATCACCTCGATTTGTCGCAGTGGTAGCAGGTTTTTCAGCCGTGTGTTTAGGAGCGTTTGTAATGATCACAATAATTGCTAAGTTACGAGTACTAGTCGAAAAAGAGTGGTACTTACTACCGTTTGGGCGCAAAATGGCAGTTTATCAATTATGGTTAAATCGAAAGAAGTAGGTGGATTGATTGAATACTTTAACAGTTATTGGTCTAGGTGCGGGTGATTTTAATCAGCTGCAAATGGGTGTCTATAAGAAACTAAAAGCGGCAAGAAAATTATATGTTCGTACAGTGGACCATCCTGTATTAGAAGAATTATCAGCTGAGGGCTTACAATTTGAAAGCTTTGATGCAGTCTATGAAAAACATAATTCGTTCCAGCCTGTGTATGAGGAAATTGCAGAAAAGCTTGTGGCTGCAACAGCAAATGAAGATGTCATGTACGCTGTACCGGGGCATCCACTTGTCGCAGAGCAGACTGTACAATTGCTTATTGCCGCTGCGGATGAGGGAAAAGTAAAACTAGTCATTGAAGGTGGGCAAAGCTTCTTAGATCCAATATTTGGTGCGTTAAAAATCGACCCAATTGAGGGTTTCCAACTGCTGGATGGCACTAGCTTTTCTATGCATGACATTAACATGCGTCAACATATTTTAATAGCCCAAGTATATGATACATTTAGTGCATCAGAAGTAAAGCTAACGTTAATGGAGAAATACGATGACGAATACCCTGTTACAGTCGTTACAGCAGCTGGCTCGTCACAGGAAAAATTAGTGAAGGTACCACTTTATGAACTCGACCAAAGCGTTGAGGTGGACAATTTAACAACGGTATATGTGCCACCTGTAAAATCACAAGAGGACGCTTTACGAGACTGGACAACTTTCCGTCAAATTATTGCTGTATTACGAGGTCCAGATGGCTGTCCATGGGATCAAAAGCAAACACATGAGTCACTGAAAAAATATTTACTAGAAGAAGCACACGAATATTTGGCAGCGGTAGATGCAGAGGATGACTTTGCGATGATCGAGGAGCTTGGAGATGTACTGTTACAAGTGTTCCTTCATGCACAAATCGGAGAAGATCAAGGTTACTTTACGTTGGAAGATGTATTAGCTTCAATAAGTGAAAAAATGATTCGTCGACACCCTCATGTATTTGGAGATGTATCGGTGGAAGATGTAGAGGGTGTTGTAGCTAACTGGGAAGTTATAAAAGCGGAAGAAAAGGGTATAAGTGAAAAGCCACTATTAAAAGAGGAATACCGGGCGTCATCTGCTCTACAAACAGCATATAATTATCAAAAAAGAGCTGCGAAGGTAGGATTTGATTGGCCTGATGTAGATGGCGCATGGGACAAGTTTGCAGAGGAGTGGCAGGAATTTCGTAATGAGGTGACGAAAGGTACAAATGCGTCACGTCTCGATGAATTTGGAGATGTCTTGTTCACACTTGTGAATTTAGCGCGTTTCTACAAGCTATCTCCAGAAGAGGCTATGTTACATGCGAATGAGAAGTTTGCGAAACGCTTTGGTTATGTGGAAGCAAAGGTAAAGGAAAGTGGAAAGCCATTTTCTGATTATACATTAGAACAATTAGATGCTTTCTGGAATGAAGCAAAGCAGCTAGAAAAGGAGTAAAAATATGCGATTAGATAAATTTTTAAAAGTATCACGTTTAATTAAACGTCGTACATTAGCGAAGGAAGTAGCAGACCAAGGTCGTATTACGATCAATGGTAAGGTCGCGAAAGCTAGTAGTGCTGTTAAAGTTGGCGATGAGCTAGCTATTCGTTTTGGACAAAAAATTGTGACAGCGCGTGTAGAGGAATTACGTGATACTGTGAAAAAAGAAGATGCCGCAAAAATGTTTACTATTTTGAAGGAAGAGCGCCTTGAAAAAATTGAACCTGAATTTATTGATGATGAGGACTAATTAATAATAGTGTAGGAGTCTTCTGAAGTTGTCCATGGCTTTTTCCGTAAATGGGGGATAAAAGTGTAACAACTTTAATAAAGTTGTCATGCTTTTAAGGTTGTCCGCATAAAGTGAACAGAAGCTAGGACGACTAAAGGAGGAAAAAAATGACGCTACATCAAGAAAGTAACCGTTACACAATTCCATCTGGAGAGCATATTTTAACGATTCGTAATCGTAAAAGAATGGACATGACTTCTGTAAAATCAATTGAACGCTTTGATCAGGAAGAATTTTTCATCAAGACGTCCCAAGGGCATTTGTTAATCCGTGGAGAAGAACTGCATATCGTTCATTTAGATGTTGACAAAGGGTTATTGACGCTTGAAGGAACTGTAAAAACCTTGCAGTATGACGAGGAGGAAAGTGGCTTCTCGAAAGGTTTCCTTCATAAATTGTTTGGATGATTGTTAGTGAACAATTTGTTCAGCTATTAGTCATGGTTTTGAGCGGTATAGCAGTCGGGTTCATTATTGATAGTGTAAGGCTCATTGTTTTTTCAACTCCAAAAAGGTCAAGCCTTCGAAGATGGATGATGGTATTTGAACTACTTACCTGGATTCTACTTGGAGGCATGACATACTATTTATTATTTTGGCTAAAAGATGGCGCTTGGCGGGCTTATGACCCGCTAGCGCAAATAGCCGGAATTTTTTTGTATCAAACGTTTTTTCAAACTTTTTTACGTTTCGTCGCGAGGGTTTTGGTGAATATAACATGGAGACCCCTGTGGTTCATCATACGGTTAATAAGTGCTATTATTCGACAAATTTTTAAATTCTTAATAAGTATTGGTGCGTTTGTTTTAAGACCTTTTGTCAAAATTTATTCGTATTTGTCCAACACTTTTTTTAAAAAAGTTCGATTTATCAAGTATAATAAAAGACAACAATAATTTTCGGAGGTGCGGGCATGACTTTACGTCGTTCATCAAATGATGACCAACAAAACTATACTAAACTTGATAATGACTATGTCCGTAACACGGATAAAGCTATAAATCGTAAAATTCAAGCGCGAAAACGGAAAATGCGCCGTATTGCCTTTTTTGCGATTGTGCCAGTCGTTATTATTGCCTTTCTCTTAAATATACTTTCGAATCAAAATGAAACTCTAGCTGCAAAAGAGCAAAAAAAGGTTGAAGCGAAGGAGCATCTTTCTGAATTGAAAGATGAGCGAGATTCGTTAAATCTTAAAATTAAACAGTTAGAGGATGATGAGTATATCGCGAAGTTATTACGTAAAGATTATTTTTTATCCGAAAAAGGTGAAATAATTTTCATTATTCCGGACGAAAAAGGTAAAAAAGGCGATATACCGGAGGAAAAAGATAAAAAAGACAGCAAATCAGAAAAGAAAGGTAAAAAAGAAGACTGAAAAGCTATGTATTGTTGACACTCTTTTATTGTTATATATAATGAAAAGAGAAACTTATTGTAGTAAAAAGTTTGATTAAATTGATTACATGACTCAAATGAGTCGCTTAATTTTTAAGGAGGAGCATTTTTTTTATGTCAATTGAAGTAGGCAGCAAGGTACAAGGTAAAGTAACAGGAATCACAAATTTTGGAGCATTCGTTGAGCTGCCAGACGGCAAAACAGGCTTAGTACACATCAGTGAAGTTGCTGACAATTATGTAAAAGATATCAATGAGCATCTAAAAGTTGGAGATGAAGTTGAAGTAAAAGTGATGAATGTTGAAGCGGACGGAAAGATCGGTCTTTCAATCCGTAAAGCAAAGCCTCAAGCAGAGAGACCAGAGAGACCAGAGCGTCCAGAGCGTCCGGCACGTCCACGTCGCGATAATCGATCTAATGATCGCAACGATCGTCATCAGCCAAAAGAGAATTTTGAGCAAAAAATGGCACGTTTCTTAAAAGATAGTGATGAACGCCTAGCAACACTTAAACGTGCTACAGAATCAAAACGCGGTGGTCGTGGAGCTAGAAGAGGGTAGTTTGCTGACTGTTTTAATCGTAGAAAAAGTGTATTAAATAGATTTGGGATTAGCTTTATTAAAAAGCTAATCCCTTTTTTTAATAATCTTTGCATACATCTCATCTGGCTATAAGTCATAATAACCCTTCTAGTAGGATCTATGTGTCGTCCTACAACGTGGATGTCGGTCTTTTCTTCTTTTTAGGAGCTTGCGCGGGTGTTTGTTCTGTTAGTGTTTCTAAAGGTTTTTCGGCTGGCTTAACAACCATTTTGACAAGTAAAAACACACCGTAAACACTAACCGCTAGTCCGGTGAGGAGTAAAAATATTTGTACGGCAAATGGTAAATTAATAAGAATAGATACGAGAATAATCATAGAGCCACTTCCGCAAATTAAAGCAGCTTTAGTTAATGAACCCAAAGGAAATAAACCTCCTAGTTTACACGCTTTTTTCATTATTAGTATGCCATATTTTTATGTTCATCACCATAACTTGGGTTGATTTCCGTTTCAGCTGGGGTCTTTCCGAAGGGGCGTTAGGAGCAACGAGTATTTTTTATGTGCGAAAGCGAAGCGACAGTAACAATAGGGTTTTGTCTGTGCGAAAGCAACAGCAACAGTAACAACAACAGTGGCAATAACAAAGGGAAACTGCTCGTGAAACCATTGGCGCAGGCGTTCCTAAACTGATTACACCGGGGCATCAGGTAGTAAAAAAATAAATAAATTCGATATTTCTAGTATTCAACTTTAATCTGCAAAAAAAAATAGGCGTCTCAGAAATCGTTCTGAGACGCCTATTTGATATGACCCCTACGGGATTCGAACCCGTGTTACCGCCGTGAAAGGGCGGTGTCTTAACCACTTGACCAAGGGGCCTACTATGGTGGCGGCCGAGGGGATCGAACCCCCGACCTTACGGGTATGAACCGTACGCTCTAGCCAGCTGAGCTAGGCCGCCATTAAAGATTATGGAGCGGAAGACGAGGTTCGAACTCGCGACCCCCACCTTGGCAAGGTGGTGTTCTACCACTGAACTACTTCCGCGTTTTGCCTTAAGCAACAAGTTATATAATACATGCCTTTGTAACTAACGTCAAGTAGTTTTTTTAAAAAAATTAATAAAAATATATGGTTTTATTAATTATTTAAAGATTTGCTAACAAAAAGAAAGAGTATTTGATAGCTCATCACCATAAAGTGTGGTTGATTTCCGTTCCGACTAGGCGCTTTGTTGCTGACGCTTCGCTTTCGCACAGATAAAACATTTGCCGCTGAAGCTTCGCTTTCGCGCAGATAACATCCGCTTCGCTGCAGGGTCTCGGGCCAACAGATGTCTTTTGCGCGAAAGCGTAGTGCTAACGAAGCGACAGCAAAAGGGTTTCATTCTGTGCGAAAGCGTAGTGCAACGAAGCGACAGCAACAGCACCGATGTTGGTCACGAAGGCGTTATCACAGGATGTGATGCTTTTAGCCTTCGTTCCTCTATTGCTAATCTCCAAGGAGTCGCCTAGTCTCCACTCCGATCAACTCTTATCAAAGGTGTTTGGACTCCACTGAAATGGAACCACACCTTTATTTATCTCACCACCTACAAATGTAGGAGTCTTCTGTAGCTGACGCTTCTCTTTCGTTACAAAAGACATTGCTGAATGAAGTTAGAGCCTCCGTACGCAATTATACCGAGGCATAATTAATCAAATGTCATCCACAACTTTTGGTGATGAGCCTTTTGATTGGGAATTTATCAAACTTTTTGTTCTTAAGTAGAAAAGTATCGGTGTACTTGTTGACTATAGTATTTTAATGAAATTGGGAGCATCGATCAATGAAAAAGAAGGGGGCCAACATGCACTAGACCTCTCATGGCAAAAAAATGTAAAGTTTTTTATGTAACAACGGTGGGACTGGGTTGTGTAATTTTCGTAATTTTTAAACAAATTATACAGAAAGAGATGTTTATAATGTTGTGCAGCAAATCGTTTTTGTAGAAATTGTTGCCATTTCTCGTATTTATGCATATGTATTCGTCGAAATGTTTATATTTTTTTCTGTCACCGTCAGACAATCTTTCCATACATAATTTCTTATAATAGCTCCAAAAGGCAGAAAGGGGATAGTGAAATGACGAGTATTGAATGGTATAACACGGCAAATGTAGACGAACAGAAATTAGGAGTGAAAAAAAGGCAATTGTTAATAGGCTCTTTATTTTTTTTAACATCCTTCTTTTTAGCTCAGTCTGTGGTGTTTGAAGCGGCCGTACCTTTCTCAGTTCCTTTTTGGGCAATTATTCGAACGAAATATAAAGAATATGCCAAATATGTTTTGTTCGGTGGTTTGATAGGATGTTTTTTCCTTGGCTTTGGACAAGTCTTCATTTTAGCATTGCAGATCGTCTTGTATGAATGTGTTATGCGCTTCCGTTATTGGCAGATACCACAAAGTATAGCGGTATCTTTAGCGGTACTACTTGTACAGATAATGTGGCAGGGAGTTATGTATCAAGGTTTACCTCCGGTGCTTGTGCAATTTTATGTAGGCTGTGAAGCGGCTTTAGCTCTTATTATGACGCTGTTTATGCAAGTGTTGTTTGTCAATTCTCATGAATGGTTTACGAGTCATTGGACTTATGAGAAGCTAGGCTCTGGATTAGTTGTATTTGCTGCTATGCTTACAGGTATGCAAGCGATTGTCATTAGCTATTTTTCACTCCCCATTTTTTTATTACAACTATTCATTTGCTTCGGTGCGTTAGTAGGAAGTGTACCATTAGCGACGGTTATCGGAGCCGTACTCGGGACTCTCATTGGTGTTGCAAAACTTTCATTTACGGGTATGCTGTCTGTAGCCACCTTAACAGGATTGTGTGCCGGGATGGGGGCTCGTGTTGGACGATTCGGTGTAGCAATTGGCAGTATTTTGCCAAGTGTGTTTTTTTTATTTTACGATGCAACATTGCCGTTAGATAGCGTGTATTTTACATCGATTGTTGTTGGTAGTATCGTTTTTATAACAATCCCAAGTAAATATTCTGAAAAGGTGCGGGACAAGCTGTTTCCACAGCGTGAGGAGGTCTTACTCGCTCGTCAAAATTGGTTAACGGAGCATGTTACGTTTAAATTAGAGCATTTTCAGCATTTTGTACAGTTTATGAAGGAGCTTGTGTTTGAGCGTTTTATGACGGCCCCGATAGAAGAGGCGAAGGAAGTGTCACCGATGAATACATGCTTGAGCTGTTTCCGCTATGATCGCTGTTGGGGAGCGCAAAATAACGGAATGGACAAGCTCATGACAGACTGGTTTCATATGAAAGGTGTTGGGAAGGATTCTGGTATTCATCGTGTCGAAGAACAAATACGCTATAAATGTGTGAAATCAACGAAAATTTTCGAGGAATTGGAAACGGAGCTGTACAGAGAGCGCATTAATGGTCAGTATTTCCATGGTAAGAAAATGATAGCGCTTCAGCTACGTGATATGAGCAATCATCTAAATCAGTTAATAGCGGAGATGAAAGAAGAGACTATTTCATTCGTTAGTGTGGAGAAGGACATTACTCAACGATTAAAAGATGCTAATATTGAATGTTTTCAACTAGATGTGCTTAGTAATAAACCTGGGGCACGAAAAATAGTCTGTGCTTTAGCACCAGCACGAGTCGATTGGGAGGAAGACACAACAGTAGCTGAACGGATGATATTGCCGATTTTATATGATATTTTTGAAGAACCATTTGAAATTGAAAAAGTAGTAGCAAGCGATATACCATTTCGTCACATTCAAGTAAGCTTTAGATCAGCTATTAGCTTTGAAGTAGAGTATGATATATATAGCATGTCTAAAGATGCGACGTTATATTCCGGTGATTCCCATGCATTATTTCAATTACATCCAGGACTATTTGCAATTTTATTGTCAGATGGTATGGGTCAGAGTAAAGAAGCACAGCATGAGAGTAGAAAGTTAATACACTTAATGCGAGAATGTTTAAATTACAATATGAACCCAGAGACTGCGATGCATACGTTGCATTATGTCATGTCCTTAAAGCAACAAAATGATATGTATGCAACGCTTGATTTTGCACTTGTCGATTTACAACAAGGTGATTTATGGTCGTGGAAGGCAGGGGGAATGTCTACGTATATTTTACGTGGGAAAGAGGTGCTGAAGGTTGAAAGTAATGCAGCGCCTGTAGGTTTTTTATCCATTTCAGCAGTCGAGGCTGAAAAAAGAAAGCTTAAAGCTGGCGATGTAATTTTGATGCACTCTGATGGATTATTTTCAAGTGTTGATGATTGGGACGAGCAAGAAGAGCTATTTTTAGCGTATGCGCAGCAAGTAGCTGGAACTACTAAAACCATCCAGGAAAAACTAACAACGATTATGCAATCTTTCCAATCTTACTATGCCATTGAAGACGATTGCACTGTATTGATGCTAGAGGTTACACATGTTGTACCTACGTGGGCTGTATTTAGGCCAGTTCAACACTCTATGAGCAATTCATCATAAAAGAGAACGAAAAGGGGAGGAGAAGCGTTTGTCACTTGAATTAAAGGTCAAAAAATTTATCGAAGAAGAGCAATTATTGCAGCAAGACGACCATCTTCTCATCGCCGTTTCGGGTGGAGTGGATTCAATGGCTTTGCTCCATTATTTTGTCAAAACAAAAGAGCAGTGGGGAATTACAGTAGGAGCCGTACATGTTGATCATATGCTAAGAGGTGAAGCGTCTACTGAGGACAGAGCTTTTGTCCAGAAGTATTGTGATGAGTATGGTGTATATTTATATGCAAAGGCAATTCCAATACCAGAGATTATGGCTTCAGAAAATGGAAATACACAGCTTATTTGTCGTAGAGAAAGGTATCAATATTTTAAAGAGGTCATGGAAAAAACGAATGCTAGCAAGCTTGTAACTGCACATCATGCGGACGACCAACTGGAGTCAGTATTAATGGCCCTGACAAAAAATGCAACGATAAATGGTATGCAAGGTATACGTTCACAACGTATTTTTGAAGGAAAAACATTAATTCGTCCGTTTTTAACGGTTACAAAGTTAGAAATAAGGGAATATTTACTTAAGCAAGGTTTAGATTATCGGGAAGACGCTAGCAATGCTAAGGATACCTATGTACGCAATCGTTTTAGACATCATGTGGTGCCTTTGTTGGAGGCAGAAAACCCAAGAGTAACAGAGCAGGTAACTCATTTTACAAAACAATTGCAAGAAGACGATGCCTATTTAATGACATTAGCGGAGGATGTATTTTCTAGAACAGTAAAAAGAAAAGATGGAAATACATATAGCATGGAAATTAAGGCTCTTCAATTGGTACCACTTGCTTTACAAAGGAGGCTCATTTTAATACTATTAAACTATCTTTACAAAGATTCAAATACGATACAAAGTTATGCTTTATTGACTTCAATTTCAAAGCTTTGTGATACGACAGCAGGGTATGCTGAAGTTCACTTGCCAGAAGATTTTATAGCAGTTCGCCGTTACGGAAAATTAACAATTCAGAAGAAAGAGCCATTAGAAGATGAAGCTTCTCCTGAGAAAAAGATTATTTCGACTACTAATGGGTGGACAACACTGACGAATGGTGAACGTTTATGCGTAGTCGAGTTGCCTGATTTATCGTCTGAAATGCTGACGAATACTGCACAACTTTTTTATTTTAACGCTAGCAAACTCAAACTTCCACTCTATGTTAGAGCGCGTAAGGAAGGGGACAGAATACTGTTAAAAGGAATGGATCAGCCAAAACGCTTATCTCGCCTTTTTATAGATGAAAAGATTCCTTTAAATGAGCGAAATAGCTGGCCGTTACTGATTTCTCAATCTGATGAGGTCGTAGCGGTAATTGATGTGCGTATGGGAATGTTTTTTTCAACCTCTCCGCAACCAAACGATGATACAGTGCTCATCGTAGACTAAGGTCTTTGTAAAATTTCACCCCAAATGGTTGAACATTTTTTTATACACACGAGGAGGAATCGCTATGTTACAAAATGACATCGAAAAAGTTATGATTACAGAAGAACAATTACAAGAAAGAATCGCTGAGTTAGGGGCACAATTGACAGAGGAATACAAAGATTCATTCCCGCTAGCAGTTGGTGTTTTAAAAGGGGCAATGCCTTTTATGACAGACTTGATGAAACGTTTCGATTCTTTCATTGAGCTAGATTTTATGGATGTTTCTAGCTACGGAAATGCTACAGTTTCATCAGGGGAAGTTAAAATTCTAAAGGATTTAAATACAAGCGTTGAGGGACGTGACGTATTAATCATCGAGGATATTATTGATAGCGGCTTAACGTTAAGTTATTTAGTAGACTTATTTAAATACCGTAAAGCAAAATCCATCAAAATTGTGACATTGTTAGATAAACCATCAGGTCGTAAAGTAGACTTAGGTGCTGATTATGTTGGTTTTGAAGTGCCAGATGGTTTTGTTGTAGGGTATGGTTTAGACTACGCAGAAAAATACCGTAATTTACCGTATATCGGCATTTTAAAGCCGGCAGTTTATTCTTTCTAACAAGTAAGAAATTAACGAAAGAATACCACTATGAAAAGTAAGTGCCTCCAGCGAAGGTCATAGATTTTTATTTTTTTAACTTCTTTCGTCCCCCACCTCTATAGGTGGTGAGATGAATGCAGGTTTAAGTTGCTTTTTAGCAGGTGTCCAAACATCCGCTAAGAACGCCACGTCCTGTGGCAATTAAGCACAAAGCCGATTCAGGACACAATTATGCAGAGGCATAATTGATCATAATTCAAAAATCTAGGTACATTGTTAGATGCAACTACGCTGGAACATACTTGATAAATGCATAAATATTTTTCGATTTCGACAAAAATCGGACGAAACTTTTTTTATGTAGGGCTTTTCGTTGTATGATGAAATCATGATATGTTAAGATTTTACTTATAATTTTTCTGTTTGTAATGAGGAGGCTGGAGATGAATCGAATATTTCGATATACCATATTCTATTTACTGATTTTCTTAGTGATTATCGGTATATTTGGTACTTTCAATGGTGGAAATGCGCCAACGAAAGAGTTAACTTATTCTGAGTTTCAAGATGCTCTAGATAAGAAAGAAATAACAAGTGCTACAATTCAACCTGATAAATCAGTATACATCGTTGAGGGTACGATGAAGGGTTATGAGAAGGGTCAAAGCTTTACAGCAAATATCCCTCGTGATAACCAATCTTTATTGAACCGTATCGATGAGGCTGCTAAGGATAAGAATAGTAATATTAAATATTTAACAGCGCCAGAAACAAGTGGATGGATTCAGTTCTTTACAGGGATCATTCCTTTCATCATTATCATTTTCTTATTCTTCTTCCTAATGAGTCAATCTCAAGGTGGCGGTAATAAAGTGATGAGCTTTGGTAAAAGTAAAGCCAAACTTTATGACGACCAGAAGAAAAAAGTTCGTTTTACAGATGTAGCGGGTGCTGATGAAGAGAAAGCAGAGCTTGTAGAGGTTGTTGATTTCTTAAAGGATCACCGTAAATTTACTGAAATTGGTGCCCGAATTCCAAAGGGTATCTTACTTGTAGGTCCTCCAGGTACAGGTAAAACATTACTTGCACGAGCGGTAGCAGGTGAGGCAGGCGTACCATTCTTCTCGATTTCAGGTTCTGACTTCGTAGAAATGTTTGTCGGTGTCGGTGCATCACGTGTTCGTGACTTATTTGAAAATGCCAAGAAAAATGCACCTTGTATCATCTTTATCGATGAGATTGATGCAGTAGGTCGTCAACGTGGCGCAGGTCTTGGTGGTGGCCATGACGAGCGTGAACAAACATTGAACCAATTGTTAGTTGAAATGGATGGTTTCGGGGCAAATGAAGGTATTATTATTATCGCTGCAACAAACCGCCCAGATATTTTAGATAAAGCGTTATTACGTCCTGGTCGATTTGACCGTCAAATTACAGTAGGACATCCTGATGTAAAAGGTCGTGAAGCAATTCTAAAAGTACATGCGCGCAACAAGCCTTTATCTGATACAGTAGATTTAGCAGCTGTTGCACAACGTACACCAGGTTTCTCAGGTGCTGACTTAGAGAACTTGTTAAATGAGGCTGCACTTGTAGCGGCTCGTAAAAGCAAACGTACAATTAATATGGCAGATATCGATGAGGCATCTGACCGAGTAATTGCAGGTCCGGCAAAAGCTAGCCGCGTTTACTCAGCGAAAGAGAAGAAACTTGTAGCCTTCCATGAAGCTGGGCACGTAGTTGTTGGTTTAGAGTTAGATGAAGCAGATACAGTACACAAAGTAACAATCGTCCCTCGTGGCCAAGCTGGAGGTTACGCGATTATGTTACCGAAGGAAGAACGTTTCTTCACAACAAAACAAGAACTATTAGACCGTATTGCTGGCCTACTTGGTGGTCGTGTAGCAGAGGAAATCGTACTTGGCGAAGTATCTACTGGGGCACATAACGACTTCCAAAAGGTAACAAGTATTGCACGTGCCATGGTCACTGAATATGGTATGAGTGAAAATCTTGGTGCAATGCAGTTTGGTTCAAGTCAGGGTGGGAATGTATTCCTTGGTCGTGACTTTAATTCAGATCAAAATTACTCTGATTCAATCGCCTATGAAATTGATAAAGAAATGCAAAAAATTATCGATTCGCAATATGAGCGTACTAAACGAATCTTAACTGAAAAACGTCATTTACTTGATTTAATTGCTAATACATTAATGCAAAAAGAAACATTAAATGCGCAAGAAATTGAGCATTTACGTGATCACGGTGTCTTACCGGAACCTGAGGTAGAAACGGTTGTGGAAAAAGCTCCTAAAGCTGAAGCTCAACCAATATTAGATGTAGTTGGTGAACAGGCTGTTAAAAAAGAATTGCTTAGCAATGAGCCGGATCCAACAACAGCTGATTTACCTAAAGAAGGTAGAGAGTCGAATAATACACCAAAAGGTATCGATGAAAAGCGTGATTAATGTGAGAAAGACTGTTTACGATTTTAGTAAGCAGTCTTTTTCTTTGCCTTTTTTCGGTAATAGGTATTACGATAGAATGTACGCAGCTGCGTATATAGGTTCTTAAATTTTTTAGGACCAAAATAGATAGGAGTGTTGTAACGTGGGAAATGTAACATTGAATAATGGTTTAGAGATGCCGTTAATAGGCTATGGCGTTTTTCGAGTGCCTGAAGGGGATGACTTGGCTGAGGCGGTTAAAACAGCTATTGCAAAAGGTTACCGTAGCATTGATACAGCCCAAGTGTATCGCAATGAAGAAAGTGTTGGACGAGGAATTCGTGCAGCAATTGACGAGGGCTTAGTAACACGTGAAGAACTATTCGTAACATCAAAGGTTTGGAATGATGGGCTTTCCTATGAAGAAACACTTGCAGCTTATGATAGTAGTTTAGAGAAATTAGGATTAGATTATTTAGATTTATATTTAGTTCACTGGCCAGGTATAGATACAAATTATGTTGATGTTTATAAAGCGCTTGAAAAAATCTATCAGGATGGCCGTGTACGCTCAATTGGTGTTAGTAATTTCCATGTTCATCATTTAGAAAATTTATTAAAGGAAACATCGGTTGTGCCTGTTATTAATCAAATTGAATTTCATCCGCACTTAACTCAAGAGGAGGTACGTGCCTATTGTAAGGAAAAGGGGATACAGGCAGAAGCGTGGTCACCATTAATGAATGGTTCTTTATTGGAAGAATCATTGATTCAGCAGTTAGCTTCTAAATATGGCAAAACACCAGCGCAGATTGTGTTACGTTATGATGTGCAGCATGGTGTAGTCACTATTCCAAAAACAATGACTCCTGCACGTATGACGGAAAATCTAACGGTCTTTGACTTTGCATTAGCTGAGGAAGAAATGACTCAGTTAGATGCACTAAATGATGGCCTACGTTGCGGACCAGACCCAGAAAAATTTAATTTTAAATAATGTGAAAGGAGCTACCTAATATGGGGGTGGCTCCTTTCAAAATAAATTTCATACTAAAAAAGTGAAGTTGATTTCCGTTCCAGGCTACTCGCTTTGTTGCTGACGCTTCGCTTTCGCACAGAGCAAAGCTTCCTGTGGGCGAGCGTCGAGCCGCTTCCTTCGCTTACGCTCCGTGCAGGGTCTCGTCTGTCTCGCTTTCCCACGGGAGTCGAGTAGCCTTCCACTCCAATCAGCGGTAGCGTAGAACTTTTATAAAATATTATTCATTTCAAAAGTGAATAATATTACGACCTATAACAGGGAAGTAATTGTCGACCTGTTATTGCTAACGCTACGCTTTCGCACAAAAACACATTTTGTTGAAGTTTTTTAATAACTATAAATAGAGTACCTTGCCAGAAGATACACGCTAAGTAGATTGGTTGATTGAAGTGGAGGTTGGGCGACTCCTTGGGGATCAGCGTCACAGATGAGACCCTGAAGCGGCTCATCGGACGCCCCCAGGAAAGCGCCCAGCCGGAACGGAAATCAACACCACGTTTTGGTGATAGGAATTAAATTTAATTGAAAGGAGCTACCTAATATGAGGGTAGCTCCTTTTGGGAGTAAGAATGTATGCTATTTCATAGGAATAAAAATGTGGTATCATTTTCTAAAGTGTTTAATTCGATTTTTTGTGCATGAATATGCATTGTTTTAGTTGTATCAATCGTATAGTGACAGGTACAATTACGATGAAGGGCAATAAATAGGAGGCATCAACCATGATTTTAGTTTTAGATGCAGGAAATTCGAATATCGTATTAGGTGTCTATGATGACAACGATCAATTGGCCTTCCATTGGCGTATGGTGACAGACCTTCATAAAACAGAAGATGAATACGCAATGCAAGTATTATCTTTCTTTAATCATGCAGGCATTTCATTTGAACAAGTTACAGGCATTATTATATCCTCTGTTGTACCACCAATAATGTTTTCGTTAGAAACGATGTGTCAAAAGTATTTTCGTAAAAAACCGCTCGTTGTAGGACCAGGTGTAAAAACAGGATTGAATATTAAATATGAAAACCCGCGTGAAGTTGGCTCAGACCGCATAGTGAACGCTATTGCAGCTCTTGATGTTTATAAAGCACCACTGATTATTGTTGATTTTGGTACTGCCACAACATATTGTTACTTAAACGAAAAGGGCGATTATATGGGCGGTGCTATCGCTCCAGGTATTTCGATTTCAACGGAGGCGCTTTATACACAGGCAGCTAGATTGCCGCGTATTGAAATATTGCGCTCTACACATATTGTTGGAAAGACAACCGTATCTGCGATGCAGGCCGGGATTTTTTATGGCTTCGTGGGGCAAGTTGAGGGAATTGTTAATCGCATGAAAGCACAAAGTAAGGAAGAGCCTTTAGTAATTGCTACTGGAGGATTAGCAAATTTAATTGCTGGTGAGACGCAAGCTATTGATGTAGTCGATCCGTTTTTAACATTAAAAGGCTTATATAAGCTATATAAACGCAATCAATAAGAAATGAGGGACATTTCATTTATGAAAGACTATTTAGTACGAGGTTTAGGATTCAACGGACAGGTTCGTGTTTTTGCGGCTTGTACAACAACAACTGTAGGAGAAGCACAACGTCGTCATAATACATGGCCTGTTGTGTCGGCAGCCCTTGGTCGTTCTATGACTGCTGCGGTGATGATGGGTGCCATGTTAAAAGGTGAGGAAAAAATCACTGTTAAAATTGAGGGGAACGGTCCAATTGGTCCAATGGTAATTGACAGTAACGCGCACGGTGAAGTACGTGGTTTTGTAACAAATCCCCACGTTCATTTCGATTTAAACGAGCACGGTAAGCTTGATGTTCGAGCGGGTGTTGGGACAGAGGGCTCATTAACAGTCGTAAAAGATCTTGGCTTGAGAGACATGTTCTCTGGACAAACGCCAATTGTATCGGGTGAAATTGCTGAGGACTTTACTTACTATTTCGCTACATCAGAGCAAGTGCCTTCATCTGTTGGCTTAGGGGTTTTAGTAAATCCTGATAACACAATTCTAGCAGCTGGTGGGTTTATCCTTCAATTAATGCCAGGTTGTGAAGAAGAAACAATCGATGAAATTGAGCAGCATCTTGCTTCTATAGAGCCTGTTTCAAAAATGATTGAAAAAGGTTTTACACCGGAGCAAATATTAGAAGCTGTATTAGGAAACGGTCATCTGCAAATTTTAGATTCCATGCCGGTAGAATTCAAATGTCAATGTTCAAAAGAACGATTTTGTGCAGCGATTTTAGGGTTAGGGACACAGGAAATTCGAGAAATGATTAAAGAGGATGGCGAAGCAGAAGCACAATGTCATTTCTGTTTAGAAACATACCACTTCTCAAAAGAAGAGTTAGAAGGATTCATCGATGAGCTCAACGCGTAATCGACGACCTTTATCCGCTGCAACACCCAACCAAACGCCCTTATTGCAACGTCGTCTGAAGACAAAACCTGCATTAACAGTTATTGCAATCTTATTATTAGGAAATATTTTATGGTTTATAACTTGGTTAATTCCTAATAAAGACAAGGAAATTGGTAGCGACGAGCAAGTCGCTGCCGTTGACGGGGATATTATTACACGTCAAGAGTGGATGGTAGCCATGGAAGAACGTTATGGTAAAGAGACGCTACAAAATTTAGTGAATGAAACAGTGATGGAAAAAGCAGCTAAAAAGTTTAAAATACAAGTAACGGATAAGGAGATTGATCTAGAGTTAGCCTTAATGCGTTCTGCCCAAGATAAATTTGATACTGCAATGCAAAACCTTTCGTCAGAGCAACTGCAACAAAAAATTCGCTCACAGCTTATATTAGATAAGGTACTGACAAAAGATGTGGTTATAAAAGAAGGTAGTATTGAAAAATATTATGAGGAAAATCAGGCACTGTACAATACGAAAACAAGCTATCGTACGAATTTTATAGAAGTGAATTCAAAAAAAGCTGCTGAGGAAGCATTAAGTGAAATAAAAGATCCCGCTGATTTTTCGGTGTTAGCACGTGAAGTTTCAGTAGACAGTGCTTCAGCTAGCTTAGGCGGAGATATTGGTTTCCTCACAGAAAAACAGGAAAATGTCGATCCTGCCATTTTAAAAGCAGTGAAGGCTTTAAAAACAGGTGAGGTTAGTAAAGCATTTAAGCTCGCTAACGGTCATTACGGAATTGTACAAGTTCAAGAGATAACAGAAGGACAATCCTTTACATATGACGATGTGAAAGAACATATTGAACGTGAGCTTGCGTTAGAGCAATTGCCACAACATGTTACACCGGAATCATTCTGGTCTGAATTCAATGCGACTTGGTATTACGGAGAAGCAAAAAAAAGTAAATAACAGATTGCTCTGAAATGAGTAGCAATTATGCCTCGGCATAATTGCGTCCGGAATCGGCTTTGTGCTTTGGCCTGCAGATACGTTACAAAAACATTTGTACCTGTCGCTACGCTTTCGGTACAAAAGACATTTGCTGAAAGAAGTTGAAAAATCTGCAAGATATCTGCGGGAAAAGTGAGCCAGGGAAACCCTGCAGACGTTTAGCGTCAACAGAGTAATGGCCACTTCGGGATATTGAGCAGATTTTTGTTTCCCTTCATTCGCAAAGCCAATAACTTTTGACGTTATTACGAACAAGGCGAAGTAATAAATATTCTGAAAATATAAGTTATATTTATTGACAATCGAATGGTAAAATTGATAAAATCAAAAATAAGTAAAACCTATAAAATTAGTAGGGATTAGGAGTGGATTGATAAATGAGTAGATTAGCAAACTCAGTAGCTGAATTAGTTGGTAAAACGCCAATTGTTAAATTAAATCATGCAACAGGTGAAAACGAAGGTACTGTTTATGTAAAATTAGAATATTTTAACCCGGGTAGCTCAGTGAAAGATCGTTTAGCTTTAGCGATGATTGAAGCGGCTGAAAAAGACGGTACATTAAAGTCTGGTGGTACAATTATTGAACCTACTTCTGGTAACACTGGTATTGGTCTAGCGATGATTGCTGCTGCTAAAGGCTATAAAGCGATTTTAGTAATGCCGGAAACAATGAGCCTAGAGCGTCGTAACTTATTACGTGCATATGGTGCAGAGCTTGTGTTAACACCTGGACCGGCAGGTATGAAAGGTGCAATTTCTAAGGCGGAGGAATTAGCTGCTGAACATGGCTACTTCTTACCACAACAATTCACGAACCCAGCTAATGCAGTTGTTCACCGTTTAACAACTGGTCCGGAAATTGTAGAAGCATTTGAAGGTTTAAAATTAGATGCATTTGTTGCTGGTGTTGGTACAGGTGGTACAATTACGGGTGCGGGTGCTGTGCTAAAAGAGAAGTATCCAGAGATTGAAATTATTGCTGTTGAGCCAAAAGATTCACCAGTACTTTCTGGCGGTCAACCAGGTCCTCATAAAATTCAAGGTATCGGAGCTGGCTTCGTACCTGAAGTGTTAGATACAGATGTGTATTCTTCTGTATTCCCAGTTGAAAATGAAATTGCTTTCGAGGTAGCTCGTAAAGTAGCACGTGAAGAAGGTATCTTATGCGGTATTTCATCAGGTGCAGCTATTCATGTTGCGATTGAAGCAGCAAAACGTTTAGGTAAGGGCTCGAATGTTCTTGCAATCGTACCTTCTAATGGGGAACGTTACTTATCAACACCTTTATATCAATTTGAAGACTAATCCAATTATTTGAACGTAAAGGCTCCTTTAACGAGGAGTCTTTTTTATTTGTTAAAGAATCTTATTCTATTTTCAAGTTATGGATTACGAGGTGTTTCGTTCGCAAAAGAGGTGGAGTGCGTACTGTTGCTTCGGATGTAAATGAGCGTTTTAGCATATTTGTTCATCACCGATCTGATGTAAAAACATTCGTTAATTAAATTTTACGTGGCTATTGAAAAATATTCGCTTCCAGGCAATATTCAAGTTAAGATGGAATCACATCATATGACTTAAAGGGGAATAGCAACTTGAAGACAATGCTGACGAAAACAATAACGATGGATGCAGACTCGTTTTTTTATAGTTATAAGAAGCAAACTGAAGCAGAACAAGCACATGTATTTTTAGAAAGTGGACGCGGAGGAAATTTTACAATAGCTGCTTGGAATCCGCTAGCTATAGCACAATCAATCGAGAATGGTTTACTTGTAAATTGGAGAAATGGTGAGACTGAAAATTTAAATGGTGAACCTCTTGCATTATTAGAGAAATTAGTGAAGAACTATCACATTTCATATAATGCGGAGCTTCCTGTTTTTCAAGGTGGTGCTATCGGGTTTGTTTCATACGATTACGCTCGTAAAATTGAAGCGTTACAGAATACTGCTGTAGATGATTTACATATACCAGATATCTATTTTTATATTTTTGATTGCTGGGCAGTACACGATGTGAAAACAAATAAAGTAACGCTTATGAAGCTAACAGACTGTAGTGTGGATTTGGAAGAATGGGCTAATGTGTGGCAAGAGGCCGCACAAGAAGGACTGCTTACACGTAAATTTGAAAAAACAAATGCTGTCGAAATAGTAAATGACGAAAGTGAATTGTTAGTATCTTTTGCTGGGACTGCCTTTGAGGAAGCAGTAAGTAAAATCCAAACATACATAGCGCAAGGTGATGTATTTCAAGTGAATTTGTCGGTACGTCAATCAAAAAAATTAAACGCAACTGCAATGGATGTATATGAAGCATTACGTGCATTTAATCCTTCACCTTACATGGCTTATATAGAAGCGCCGGATTTTACTGTCGTTTCTGGTTCACCTGAGCTTTTGGTGAAGCGTCATGGTAAGGAGTTGTCTACTCGACCAATCGCTGGTACACGACCAAGAGGTAAATCCGAGGCTGAGGATTTAGCTTTAGCGCAAGAATTGATCGATAACGAAAAGGAACGCGCTGAACATGTAATGCTTGTTGATTTAGAGCGCAATGATTTAGGGAGAGTATCTACATATGGGACGGTTGAAGTAGATGAGTTCATGGTGATTGAACGTTATTCACACGTGATGCACATTGTTTCTAATGTACGAGGAGAAATAGCTGAAGGGAAAACCAATGCAGACGTTATCCGTGCCATGTTCCCAGGAGGAACAATAACAGGTGCACCTAAAATTCGTACGATGGAGATTATTGAAGAATTAGAACCTGTAAGACGAGGGTTATATACGGGTTCAATTGGCTGGCTAGGCTTCACAGGTGATATGGAATTTAATATTGTTATTCGTACAGCATTTGTTAAAGATGGAGTAGCGCATATTCAGGCAGGCGCAGGAATTGTTATTGATTCTGTTCCAGAAAGAGAATACCTAGAATCTTTAAATAAAGCGAAGGCGATGTGGCAGGCAAAGGCAATGGCAGAGGAGCGAGCAAAATGATTTTAATGATTGATAACTACGATTCTTTTACGTATAACTTAGTACAGTATTTTGGGGAATTTGGACATGAATTAGTGGTCAAAAGAAACGATGTATTAACGGTGAAAGATATTGAGCAGCTTGCACCAGATATGATTGTCATTTCTCCGGGGCCATGTAGCCCGAATGAAGCGGGTGAAAGCCTGAACATTATTAAGTATTTCGCGGGAAATATTCCGATTTTAGGCGTTTGCCTTGGCCATCAAGCTATTGCTCAAGTATTCGGGGGGAATGTTATACGAGCTGAACGTTTGATGCATGGTAAAACATCACCGGTACTACATGCTGAAATAGGTTTGCATAAGGGGATGCCAAATCCATTTGCAGCTACTCGTTACCACTCCTTAATTGTAGAAAAGGAAACGTTACCGGCATGTTTTGAAGTGACAGCATGGACAGAAGAAGGTGAAATTATGGGCGTTCGTCATAAAGACTATCCAATTGAGGGAGTGCAATATCATCCTGAATCGATTATGACGGAGCAAGGTAAAAAGCTTCTACGCCAGTTTATAGATTTGTATGTTGAGGGAGCGAAGTAAATGCTGTGCTGGATGAATGGAGACTACATAGCGGCGCAGGATTTGCGCATTTCACCATTTGATCATGGATTTTTATACGGGTTAGGCTTTTTTGAAACGTTTCGAACGTATAAGGGAAAGGTGTTTTGCTGGGAAGCACATATGGAGAGGTTGCAAACCGCGCTTTCTCAATATCGTATTCATATGCCATATACGGAAGAGGATTTACTGAAGGTTGTTCAGCAATTAAATGAACAAGCCGATGGGCAGGATGGATATTTCCGAATAAATGTCTCAGCTGGAGAGCATAGTATCGGTTTACAGCCTACTGAATATAGACAACCGAATGTTATTGTTTTTCGCAAAGAATTACATGATACACCTCGAGGTATGGAAAAAAACGCACAATGGCTTGTAACACCGCGTAATACGCCTGAAAAAGGGCTTCGAGTGAAATCGCACCATTATGGCAATAACGTTCTTGGGCGTTTTGAGATGCCATCTCTGGCACAACAAGAAGGCTTCTTTTTAACGGAAAATGGCTTTGTTGCTGAAGGTGTAACATCAAATATCTTTTGGGTGAAAGATGATATACTATATACGCCTTCCTTAGAGGCGGGTATTTTACCTGGTATTATCCGAGCGTGGGTAGTGGAGCGAGCACAATCTCTAGGGATTAAGGTAAAAGAAGGCTTCTTTACTAAAGAGGATGTAGAGCAAAGTTCAGAGTGCTTTATTACTAACTCTGTACAAGAGCTTGTTCCAATTCTTAAATTAGAGAGCAAGCAGTTATTAGGCAATAAAGGGCCTGTTTATTCGCGTTTACATGAAGTATTTGTTAATGAAGTGGAACAAGAATAGAAGGAGAGTTAACATGCTAGAAAAATATACAACACCATTAACTATTAACGGGATCACGTTAGACTATACAGCAGAAACTTTTGTGATGGGTATTTTAAATGTCACACCGGATTCATTTTCAGATGGAGGAAAGTACAATAACGTAGAAGCTGCAGTTGCTCAAGCGAAAAAAATGGTAGCTGAGGGCGCTAAAATTATTGATGTTGGCGGAGAATCAACACGCCCAGGTTATGAACGTATTTCCGATGAAGATGAAATTGCACGAATTGTACCAGTTATTCAAGCTTTAGTAGCTGAAGTGCCAGCAGTTATATCGGTTGATACGTATAAAGCGAACGTAGCTCGTGCAGCCATTGAAGCTGGTGCACATATTATTAATGATATTTGGGGAGCGCAAGCTGAACCCGAGATCGCTCAAGTTGCTGCAGATTTAAATGTACCGATTATTTTAATGCATAATCGAGACAACACTAATTACGGTGCTGATTTCTGGATGACGGCAAAGGCTGACTTAGAGAAGAGTATTGCTATTGCTCGGAATGCAGGTATACCAGACAATCATATTATTTTAGATCCAGGCATAGGCTTTGCGAAGACTACTGCTCAAAATATAGAAATGATGAAGCATTTAGATGATTTAGTAGCAATGGGTTATCCTGTTTTGCTAGCGACTTCACGTAAATCAATGATTGGTAATGTCTTAAAGTTGCCTGTTGAGGAGCGTATAGAAGGTACAGGGGCAACAGTTGTTTACGGTATTGAAAAAGGCTGCCATATGATTCGTGTGCATGATGTAAAGGAAATGGCACGATCTACACATATGGCTGATGTTTTAGTTGGTAAGCGTACTTATAAGGAGGAAGCGTGATGGACTATATTCATTTAAAGGACATGCAGTTTTACGGCTATCATGGCGTTTTAGCAGCGGAAACAACACTTGGCCAACGCTTCCGTGCCAATGTTTCACTTGCTGTAGATATGACAAAGGCTGGAGAGACGGATGACTTAAATCATACGGTGAACTATGCAGAGGTTTATGCGTTATGCCGTGATATTGTAGAAGGAGAGCCGTTCAAGCTTATTGAAGCGCTTGTATCCAAAATAGCAAACAGTATTTTAGAGACATACTCAGAAAAGGTTAAGGGAGTTCGCGTGGAGCTTATTAAACCAGATCCACCAATCCATGGCTATTATAAAGAAGTATCGGTAGAGATCACGAGAGGTGATTACGAATGAATGATGTGTATTTATCAATCGGTACAAATATGGGAGATCGATTTGAAAACCTACAACATGCTGTTACTCTTTTAAAGGGCAAAGAGGAAATTGAAGTTGTACACATTTCTTCTGTTTATGAAACAGCTGCTGTAGGCTACACGGACCAAGCAGATTTTTTAAATATTGCTGTTCATATTAAAACGAGTTACTCATCTTCCGAAATGCTGAACATTTGCCAATGGGTTGAAAGCGAACTTGGGCGTGTTCGTGAATTTCGATGGGGCCCTCGAATCATAGACCTTGACATTCTACTCTACAATCACGAAAATGTTGAAACAGAGAGCTTAATTGTTCCACATCCAAGAATGTATGAGCGAGCTTTCGTATTAGTTCCACTAATAGAAATTACACCTGCACCAGTTGGACAACAACTGCAAAGGGCACATGATACAATGCAGCAGATGAATTGTGAAGAGGAAGGCGTAACTTTATGGCGAGCATCAGCAGAGCTGAAAATTATGCAGACTGTTAATTAAGTTTTTAATCCAGTGGTCAAAGATAACTGGTGTAGTGACTGCCTATAACATCAGCAAGCCTAAGCACAAAGCCAAATTCGGATGCCATCATGCCGAGGCATAATTGATTTGCGTAGCATTAACGATTGATATATGGAATAGGTGAAAACCTATAGAAGGAGGAAAACAGCGTTGAGTCAGACAACTGAGAAGCCGTTTCAAATTGGCGATATAGTCATGGACAACCGTGTCGTATTAGCACCAATGGCAGGAATCTGTAACTCTGCTTTCCGTTTAACTGTTAAGGAGTTCGGAGCAGGGCTAGTATATGCAGAAATGATTAGTGATAAAGGGATTGTCCAGAAGAACGAAAAAACACTAGGCATGCTTTATATCGATGAGCGTGAAAATCCACTTTCATTGCAAATCTTTGGTGGTGATAAGGCTACGCTAGTGGAAGCGGCTAAGTATGTAGATGAAAACACAACTGCCGATATTATCGATATTAATATGGGTTGCCCAGTTAATAAAATTATTAAATGTGAAGCGGGCGCCCGTTTACTTTTAGATCCAAATAAATTATATGAAATGGTAGCGGCTGTTGTAGATGCAGTAAAAAAACCTGTCAGCGTGAAAATGCGTATTGGCTGGGATGACGAGCATATCTTTGCTGTTGAGAATGCACAAGCTGCCGAACGTGCTGGTGCTTCAGCAGTAGCTGTTCATGGACGTACACGTGTACAAATGTATGAAGGAAAAGCAAATTGGGATTTCATTCGTCAAGTGAAGGAAAATGTAAAAATTCCTGTGCTTGGTAATGGTGATGTAGAAACTCCTCAAGATGCAAAACGTATGCTTGATACTACTGGAGTGGATGCAGTAATGATTGGACGCGCTGCGTTAGGCAATCCATGGATGATTTATCGTACAGTTCAATACCTTGAAACTGGTGAGTTAAAGGAAGAGCCGAGTGTACGCGAAAAAATTGATGTGTGTTTGCTTCACTTTGAACGCCTTATGCAATTAAAAGGAGAAGGTGTGGCGGTACGTGAAATGCGTAAACATGCTTCATGGTATTTAAAAGGTATTCGTGGTAATGGTAAAGCGCGTAAAGCGATTAACCAAACAGAAACTGCGGTAGAGCTTCGTGCGCTATTAAATGGAATTGTACAAGACTATGAAGAGCTTGAATCTAAATTAATAGTACCAGAAGCAAAAGAATTAATTCTTTAATACTGTAAATAGACGTCTCTCTGTTCGTTCTGAGACGTCTATTTTTCTGGTAACATTAATTTTTAGAATTATTAATTATTTATCCTATTATGGAAATTAAAACGAAACAGATGATTACAGCAATAAAATTGTGTACAATAGAAATATTATGGACGTAAACGCAACGCGGACAATTTAATAAGGAGTGAAACAAGTGTCAAACATAGAAGAATTAAATGATCAGCTTTTGGTGAGACGCCAAAAAATGACGGCTATTCGAGAAAATGGTCAAGATCCATTTGGTAGTCGTTTTGAACGCACGCATTTATCAACAGAAGTGCGTGAACAATTTGCAGATCAAACGAAAGAGCAGCTAGAAGAAAACCTACAAGAGGTAATTATTGCGGGTCGTATTATGACGAAACGCGGTAAAGGAAAAGCTGGCTTTGCACATATTCAAGATTTAGGTGGCCAAATTCAAATTTATGTTCGTCAAGATCATGTTGGCGAAGAAGCATATGAATTATTTAAACAAGCTGACTTAGGCGATATCGTAGGTATTCGTGGTAATGTATTCCGAACACAAGTTGGAGAGCTTTCAGTAAAAGCTGAAGAATTTACATTCCTATCAAAAGCTCTACGCCCTATGCCAGAAAAATTCCATGGCTTACAAGATGTTGAACAACGTTACCGTCAACGCTATTTAGATTTAATGACGAATGAGGATAGTAAAACAACATTCATTACACGTTCTAAAATTATCCGTGCTATTCGCAATTATTTAGATAATGCAGGATATTTAGAAGTAGAAACACCAATGCTTCATACAATAGCTGGTGGTGCGGCGGCTCGTCCGTTTATTACACACCATAATGCGCTTGATATGGAATTATATATGCGTATTGCAATCGAACTGCATTTGAAACGTCTAATTGTTGGTGGACTAGAGAAAGTATATGAAATTGGTCGTGTTTTCCGAAATGAAGGGATTTCAACACGCCACAATCCTGAATTCACAATGATAGAGCTGTATGAAGCTTATGCGGATTATAAAGATATTATGTCTCTAACTGAAAACCTTATTGCTCATGTAGCTCAGGAAGTTTTGGGCACTACTACAGTTCAATACGGTGAAGATGAAATTAATCTTGCTGTAGGCTGGAAACGAGTTCATATGGTAGATGCAGTAAAAGAAGCTACAGGTGTAGACTTCTGGCAACCGATGACTAAGGAACAAGCTCAAGCGCTTGCTAAAGAACATGGAGTAGAAGTTAAAGAAACACATGAGGTAGGGCATATTATTAACGAGTTCTTCGAGCAAAAGATTGAAGAGACTCTTGTTCAGCCTACATTTGTTTATGGTCATCCAGTAGAAATCTCGCCTCTAGCAAAGAAAAACCCAGAGGACGAGCGTTTCACAGACCGTTTCGAACTATTTATCGTCCGTCGTGAGCATGCAAATGCCTTTACAGAACTAAATGATCCAATTGACCAACGTGAGCGCTTTGAAGCTCAGTTAGCTGAAAAAGCAGCTGGTAATGATGAAGCACACGAAATGGACAATGATTTCATTGAAGCATTAGAATACGGTATGCCTCCAACAGGTGGATTAGGTATTGGTATCGACCGTTTAATCATGCTTCTTACAAATTCACCATCAATTCGCGACGTATTATTATTCCCAACAATGCGTCATACTACTAAGTAATAGTTTTAAAAGGTTATCTTGAATAAGCAGGAGTCGAGGTGTAGAAGAAGCACTAAGACTCCTGTTTTGCATCTTCTGCAATGAAATAGTAACTATTTAAAAGTTTAAATTAGAAAGAATTAAGTAGAGTATTTAAATGATGAATGAATTTAAGGTATACTTTTAGAGTTCTATAATTTGCAGATTAAATAGAAATAGACATTATCAAAAGTTTTATTGGAGGCTTATAATGAATTATAAAATCTTTAACAAACAAGTATTTGAACAGGCACAAGTACGCTCAGTTTCAGATGTTCTGTTAACTGAGGAAGAGCTTGAACATGGTATGAAATTGGCGGTTTCTAAAGCAGATCCAACTCTTACATTATATTTAGTGGATATAAACGGTCAGAAGAAATTCGATGTCCGTTGGGATGATTCCTCTGAAATTTTCAGCGGCTGGTATTCTGCGTGGGATAATTTCTCTTGGTGCCTAGATGTAGCTGATAAACAAAATAATTAAAATTAGTTGATTTTAGATTTAAGTTTAATTAGCTAACTTTCAATTTTGAATACCGCATTTGTAGCAGAACAATAAAGTTAAAAAAGTAACAACCATGAATAAGTAGGAGTCGAGGTGCAGGAGAACCGCTGACTCCTTTTTTCATGGTTGAGTATTTATTAGGGTAATGGTGCGTTCCGATGTGTTTTGATATCTTTTATGCTTTACGAAGGGAAGCTTTAGAAAGAATCCTTGAAAAAAGACCAATATAGATACTCTTCTTATTTAACTATCTTTCAGTAGGTGTCCAAACACCTGTCGCTGCGCTTTCGCTACAAAGGCATTTTCTGAAAGAAAGTTAAAGCCTCTAGCGGATGTTACGGGATCGGCAAGGAGTTCTTTGTGCAAGCAAAAAGCCAATTCCGGACGCAATTATGCCGAGGCATAATTGATTTTATTGAGATTTATGAGAAAGAGATGTATAGTAAAACAAATAAAGAGATAGCTAGAAGATTATAAGAATTATTTAGTGCTCGAAAAATCGTAAAATAGCTCGCTAATTCTATATTTATAAAAAAGATAATTTTATAGCAAAAAAACACTTGCGGTTGTATTGAAATCGTGTTAAATTATTACTTGTCGTTAAGACGACGCAAGAAACGAAACGGATTCAAAAAAACATTAAATAAAGATGTTGACATTGAAATCGTAGAGTGATATTATATAAGAGTTGCTGCTTTTGAAAAGAAGTTAAAAACTTCTAAAAAAGTGTTGACAACAAAAACAAGAAAATGTTATATTATAAAAGTTGTTGAAACAAAATGACAACAAAATGAACCTTGAAAACTGAACAAGCAAAACGTAATCAATATAGTTTTTAGTAACTAACCTAGAGTTGGTGAACGAAACAAAATTTTGGACATCAAACATGATGCCAGCAAAACAATTTGAGCTAATCAAATTTCTT
>NZ_JBGCCF010000030.1:0-60510 GCF_041262385.1 Lysinibacillus sp. RC46
TCGCTTTCGCACAGATAAAACCCTTGTTGCTGTCGCTTCGCTTTCGCACAGATAAAACATTTGTTGCTGTCGCTTCGCTTTCGCACAGATAAAACCCTTGTTGCTGTCGCTTCGCTTTCGCACAAAGCAAAGCTTCCTCTGGGGGCGTCCGATGAGCCGCTTGGGCAAACACGATGTTGGTCACGAAGGCGTTATCACAGGACGTGATGGTTTTAAGCCTTCGTTCCCCTATGTCCTCGCTCAAGGGTCTGATGCTGATCCCCAAGTAGTCGCCAAGTCTTCACTTCAATCAACTTAAATACATGGCATATGTTTTAACAAATGTCATCCACAACTTTTGGTGATGAGCCAAAATAATGTAAGTAATAAAGCTTTTACGGATTTTAACTTCTGACAAAAAATCGCTCCATTTCTATCAGCGAATCTCAAGCATATCAATTATGCCTCGGCAAATTGCGTTCGGAGGCTTTAACTTCTTGCTTGGACTCTCTAATAAGAATGGAGCGAGCATATAATTTTATCCTTAAAAATTGGAAGTGGCTTTAGCTTTCTTCATTAGCAGGAGCTTCTTCATAACTGGTGTATTGGTCTTTCCCAGCATTTTTCGATTGATACAACGCCTTATCTGCACGCTCAAATAAGCTTCTTTCTGACTCATCTGGATGAATGCAAATAGCACCGCCCATACTGACTGAAAGTACAGACCATCTATCAATAGAAACTTTATCCTCATACTTCAAGTGATGAATTTTCTCCAAAATAGAATTTGCTAATCTTCCCATACATTCATCCTTCGTATCATATAAAACAATTGCAAATTCATCTCCACCAAATCTTACAACAAAGCCATTCTTCCCCACTTCTTGTTTTAAAGTTCTCGCTGTTTCAATCAGAATTTTATCACCTTCAACATGTCCAAACCGATCATTTACTTGTTTAAAATTATCTAAATCTAACAGCAATAAACCCGGTTGATTCGTCTTCCTATGTCTTAATAATTTATCCATTTTACTAATATAGGTAGCACGATTATAAACATTTGTTAAAGGATCATATGTTGCAAGATGAATCGTTTTGGAAAGGAGTTTGTTGATGACTAATAGCATGATGAAAGAAGTTACTAAGGCAATACAAAGCAATACTCGAAACTGCTTTGTATTTTTAGTTAGTGCTCTCATTTCTGTGAAATTACCATATTTCACATATACAACTCTTTTCGAGGATTCTCCCCGAACCGCTTCAGCTTCGTATGGTATAAAACGGTACTTTTCAATATAACCATTATTAAACCCCTTTTGATATTCCGTTGGCTTCATCGTTTTTTTGGCTAGCTCAAAATGCTCTTGAAACATTTTCGATTGATCTTTTACAGTTATTTCATGAGATTTAGAATCATCAAAGAAAACCCCACCCGCATTTATCGTTTGTACTTCTAACAAATCTGCATATTTATCTATTAGATAGTCAGCAGTCTTTCCGAAGTTAAAAGTTTGGAATACAGGATCATCAAGTAAGTCTATACCTACCTCGAATAAATATTTCTTGTCAGGTGTTGCTAAATAGCCAAATTTTCGATATCCCCCAGTAGTTGTTGAAATATCAATACCATCAGTGTAGAATTCTCCGCTTGCTCGACGTTTGTCTAGTAAAGTAGAAAAACGGTGGCAACATTGAGAAAAAGCTAAACCTTTATCTTTTTCAAAAGTTGTATAAATTACGGTATTTGATTGGTCGAGTATGTACACATCCATTCCATTTTCGCTTTTTATTTTCTGTAAATCCCACTTCGCTATATGTGGGTTTTCTTTATAATAAGTAATTAGTTTTCGTAGTACTTCTTCCATTTTGTCAGAGAGATTTTGATCAAAATAAAAATGTGCATTATCTACAGCCTGCATATCTTTAAGAATATGGTTTTCAATTAATGTTCTATTCATGACTTCTTGTTTCTTCATATCCTCAGTAAGTATTTGCCTATTAACGTAAAAAATCACACCCACTAGTATTAATGCAAAGGCAATTAAAGATATTAATAATTTAATTCTTAGGTTTTTCATTAACTTGTCCTCTACTTATTTTCACCATCATATTTTCTGAAACATTTAGAGATTTATTAGTACCATAGACTAAATAGCTTTTCACACAAAAGTTATATCAATTATACAGTTACTGGTATAAGTATGTATATAAAAAATGCCTCGATACTAATCTATATTAGCATCGAGGAATTCTTTAATCCCTAATTTGTAAGCAAGCTAGTTCTTCAGCCGTTAATTCTCGATATTCACCTAATTCTAGACTGTCATCTAGCTTTAGGCTGCCCATCGATAGGCGTTTTAAATACATTACACGTTTACCAACTGACTCAAACATACGCTTCACCTGATGAAACTTACCTTCTTGAATCGTTAACTCAATTTCTGATTGCTGAGCAGATTTTAAAATGATAAGCTCTCCTGGTTTTGTTACATAACCATCGTCTAGCTCAACACCTTGAGCAAATTTCTCGCAGTCTTCCTCTGTCACAATTCCTTCTATTTGTGCATAGTAAACCTTCGGCACATGTTTTTTAGGAGACAATAAATTATGGGCTAATATGCCATCATTTGTTATCAACAATAATCCCTCTGTATCTTTATCTAATCGACCTACAGGGAAAGGCTGGAAATGTTGATGTAAAGGATCTAACAAATCGATGACAGTTTCATCTCGTAAATCCTCAGTTGCAGAAATAACACCAGGAGGTTTATTCATCATAAAGTATACAAATTCTGTATAGTTCACACGTTCACCAAAAACGGAGACATCCTGCTTGTCAGGATCAACATGTAATGCTGCATCCTTCGCATATGCGCCATCTACTGTCACCGCTTTTTGCTTTAGAAGCTGCTTAACTTCCTTGCGTGACCCGTAACCCATATTCGACAGTAATTTATCTAAACGCATTAGTACCCCCTATTTAAACCCCAGTTTGTTTGTAATTCTTGTCAATCGTTCACCGAGAAGCTTTTGTGCTAAGCCTAGGCGTAAAGACAAATAGCCATATACTGCTACACCTACTCCAGCACAAATAACAGAATAAACTAATGCAGAGAATTTACCACTTACCGGTCCCATTAATAACACTAAAAGTTTATGAACGAGTAATACACTTACCGCCATTGCCGCTGTCAAAAGAGAAATGAGCGTGACACGACGAATAACCATTTCTGATTTGTAGTTCAGAGTTTTTCGTAACACAAGCATATTAATAATAATTGAAACACTATAGCCAATAGCTGTAGCAAGGAGTGCGCCATCTGCCTCCATCCAACGAATTAACGGAATGTTAATCGCTAGCTTGACTAAAATTCCAGTTAACAAGCTTAAGACAATCCACTTTTGGAAGTCGATGCCCTGTAAAAGAGCTGCTGTCACTTGGAATAATGCAAATAAAATAGCAACAGGTGCATAATGGGCTAAAATCATAGCACCCATCTCGCTTTCAGTATAGAGCATAAAGTAAATTTCATTCGATAACAATGAAATTCCAACTACCGCAGGCAATGTAATAAAAATTAATATTTGATATGTTTTATCCATTGCATGTCGAAGCGATAAATATTCACCTTGCGTAAAGTACTTTGTAATCGTCGGTACTAGTGCCGACGAAAAACCTGTAGCTAACATTACTGGGATAATGACAACCTTTTGTGTTGTAAAGTTGATCATTGATAAATACTTATCCGTTACTTCCGCTAAGCCTATAGATATCATAGCTCCATTAAATGTCAGCATATCTACTAATTGGAACAACGGATTGGCTACGCCTACAAATACCATTGGAATTGAATACGTAATTACTTCTTTATATATGTTGGACATTGGTAGCTGTGTAGACGTCACACTTTGACTGCGCAGTAAATCAAATTCAGGTTGATACTTCTTCCAATAATAATAAAGTACTAGCAACCCACCAATTGCCCCAATAAATGCAGCAAATACTGCAAAGGAAACAGCTGTTTCTGGTTTCCCTTTGAAAACTACCACAACTAAGAAAGAACCACCCAATAATACAACAATACGAACAATTTGCTCCACTAACTGAGAAACCGCTGTAGGCTCCATTTTGTCATAGCCTTGGAAAAATCCACGCCAGAGGCTCATAAATGGCACGACAATTAACGCAAAACTAACCCAGCGAATAACTGAAGCAATTTGCTCTACCGTAAATGCCTGATCATCACTTTTAATAACAAGCCCCGCTATTGGCGTAGCTAGCACAAAAAGAAAAATAAACGCCGCAAACCCCGTACACATCATTATAAGTATGCCTGATTTCATAAGTTTGCGGCCTGATTGATAATCACCCATTGCATTGTATTTAGAAACAAACTTGGATACAGCAATTGGCGCACCTGAGATGGCTACTGCTAGCATTATCGAATAGGGAATATATGCATATTGATAGAGGGCAACATTTTCCTCACCCACAATCGCATAAAAAGGAAAAATATAAATTAATCCGAGCACCTTCGATAAAAACATTCCCATTGTTAATATCGCGGTACCTTTCATTAAATTGGACATCGTACCCATCCATTCATCGTAAAATCAATATTTTCATTACCGTAACACTTATAAAATATTTGCTACATGCAGAGCAGTCTTTTTTCAAAGCATTAGAGGTTTAACCTGCTTCTAGAGCAGTTCTTTCTGCTACCTGAGAAGTTTCACTGGGTACCCAAGCGGTTTCTTCCGCTACCCGAGCACTTTTACAGGGTTGTTTCAAACGTTCTTTACTGTTCAAATCTTAATACTACGCCAATAAAAAATTCAGCAAAACAACTAGAAAGCACATCATCGCAAAATATTAAATAAGTAAACCAATTGTAATCTTAACATATTTATAGGTATACAGACGCACAAATACATTAAAAAGTTCTAGAAGCTCTATAAAAAAAATAGTGGTTGTGCCCTTCCCATAGAAAGTAGAAGGCTCAAAATAATCGGTGGAGATTAAGAAAATCCCCACCGATTAATGCTACTTCTCTATTACATATCTACGAAAAATTGTTTATACCATACTAAGAACACATAGGCTGTCCAAATATAACGTCCACGATTTGCTTTTTCTTCATAGTGCTCATCTAGGTAGCCTACTAATTGTTTTGTATCAAAGAATTCATTGGCAAAGTCAGTTGTAAACATTTCTTTTACCATCTTATAATACTTTTCTTCACGCAGCCAGTGGCGAATTGGCACTGGGAAGCCAAGCTTTGGCCGTTTTGCCCATTCTTCAGGTAATTCCTGATGTGCAGCTTGACGAAGAACATATTTCGTATCAATGTCATTTACGCGATATTTTGATGGAATGTTTTTCGCTAATTCCATCACTTCTTTATCTAAAAATGGTACACGTAATTCAATAGAATGAGCCATACTCATTTTATCTGCTTTTAATAAAATATCACCTGGCATCCAAAGATTTAAATCAAGATACTGCATTTTAGTAACATCATCATCACCTGGAACCTCATCGTAAATACGTTTTGTAATCGATTTAACAGATGGACCATTTTTATAGTCTGGTTTCAAGACATTTAATGCATCTTCTTCGTCCCATACAACCGCTTCCCCAATGAAGCGTTCTTCTACTGTTTGACCACCTTTAACGAGGAAGTTCGAATATTGATTTTTAGGTAACGCCTCTGCTATACCACGTAACGCTTTACGAATACCAAATGGGATTTTCTCATATTTTTGCATTTTACCAGAGTTTTGGTACCATGAGTAGCCACCAAAAATTTCATCCGCACCTTCACCTGAAAGTACTACTGTTACATCCTTCGATGCTAACTCAGAAAGGAAATAAAGCGGTACAGAAGATGGGTTTGATTGTGGCTCGTCCATATGCCACTGAATTTTTGGTAATGCTTCAAAACACTCATCTGCCGAAATATATTTACGTTCATTTTGAATATTTAATGTATCCGATAAATCTTTTGCTAAATTTGTTTCATTAAACATATCCTCGTAGTCAGAGAAACCAACAGAGAAGGATTTATCAGGGCGTAATAATGAAGTAATATAACTTGAATCAATACCACCTGATAAGAAAGAACCAACCTTTACATCACTTATTTGATGCGCGTCTACTGATTCACTTACAGTCGTACGAATGTCTTCTACATATTTTTCAATTGGAGCTTCTTTTGCATGGAATTTTTTATCCCAATACTGCACAATTTGCTTTTGTCCATTTTGAATAAGCATATAGTGTGCTGGTTGTAATTTGTACACACCTTTAAAGAACGTTTCGTCCATTGAAGAATATTGGAACGTCAGATACGGACGTAGCGCATTTTTATTTAATTCTTTAATAAATGCTGGGTGTGGTAAAAATGATTTAATTTCTGAACCGAAAATAAACGTACCATCTGTTGTGTTTTCTGTATAATACAGTGGCTTAATACCGAAGCCATCACGAGCGATGAATTGTAAATCATTCTTTTTATCCCAAATACAGAATGCGAACATCCCGCGAAGCTTTTTGACAAATTCTACTCCGTATTCAACATAACCATAAATAATAACTTCACTATCGGAGTGTGTTTTAAAGTTGTGACCTTTTTCAACCAAATCAGCACGTAGCTCTTGGAAGTTGAAAATCTCTCCATTAAATACGAGAACGATATTACCATCTGCACTGTACAACGGCTGATTTGCCACGTCTGATAAGTCGATAATACTTAATCGACGGAATCCTAACGTTACTTTATCATCACTGTGAATCCCACCGCTGTCTGGTCCACGGTGAATAATTGTATTCATCATATTTTCGATCGTTTGATGATGATCGATCACATTTGTTCCATTAATATAGCCTATAAATCCGCACATTCTATTTTTCACCTCATAATTTAGTGCTTAACCTTTACCATAATAGCATGAAAAGACATTCATTTCATACAGACAATATAGATAAAGCAAAACTTTCATCAGTGAGGTTATTCTACACTGATTATTCGTTCACCACGAGCACTTTATCTCTCGAAAATACCTCAATTTTCCTTCAAAACTTTACACGCTTAAGCTCCTCACCATAATGTGGAGTTGATTTCCGTTCCGACTGGGCGCTTTGTAGCTGCCGCTTCGCTTTCGCGCAGAGCAAAGCTTCCTTGGGGCGTCCGATGAGCCGCTTAGGCCAACACGATGTTGGTCACGAAGGCGTTATCACAGGATGTGATGGTTTTAGCCTTCGTTCCTCTATTGCTGATCCCCAAGGAGTCGCCCAGTCTCCACTCCAATCAACTGATATACATAGCAAAAGTTTTATCACATGTCATTCCCAACGTTATGGTGACAAGCTACTTAAAGTAGAAGATAAGGAATTATAAAATACTTTTGTTTTATTTTCAATGTGAAAGAAGCCCCTCTATATAGACTTCATGTATAATAGGAAAGATTCCTAATTTGAAAAGAAAGTGAGTTTAAATATATGTACGATGTTATCGTTATCGGTGGTGGCCCATCCGGTTTAATGGCTGCTATCGCTGCTGGAGAGCATAAAAAGAAAGTATTATTACTAGAAAAAGGGACGAAGCTTGGCAAAAAATTGGCCATTTCAGGCGGTGGTCGCTGTAATGTCACAAATCGTTTACCTGTTGAAGAAATAGTTAAGCACATACCCGGGAACGGTCGTTTTCTTTACAGCCCATTCACGGTTTACAATAACGAAGATATTATCACATTTTTTGAAGGACTTGGCGTGGCATTAAAAGAGGAAGATCATGGGCGTATGTTCCCTGTATCTAATCGCGCGCAAGATGTTGTAGATGCACTTATTCGCCAGCTTCAGAGGCTACATGTTGAAGTGCGCTTAAACACACCTGTTAATAAACTTCTAATGGATGAGGAAAAAATTCTTGGGGTACGCCTTACAGATGGCACAGAAATTCGTAGTGAGGCAATAGTCGTTGCAGTTGGCGGAAAAGCTGTTCCACAAACAGGCTCAACAGGAGATGGTTATCCATGGGCAGAGCGTGCTGGCCATACAATTACAACTCTTTTCCCTACTGAGGTTCCTGTTCTATCAAAAGAGGATTTTATTCAAGCTCGTGAGTTACAGGGGCTTGCCCTAAGAGATGTCGCTGTCTCTGTTCTAAACAAAAAGGGCAAGGTGCTCGTCACACATCAAATGGACATGCTCTTTACTCATTTCGGATTAAGCGGTCCTGCTGTTTTACGCTGTAGTCAATTTGTAGTGAAAGAATTAATGAAAACAGGTTACGAGCCTGTGACAATGCGTATTCAAACACTTGTAGATTATAATGAAGAAACGTGTCTGCAATATTTAAACAGACTCATTAAAGAAGATCCAAAAAAAGCGGTGAAAAATGTTTGGAAAGGAATTGCACCTGAAAGCTGGCTTCTATTTTTATGTGAACGTGCAGACATCGATGTACAACTGACAGGTACTGAATTATCACAGGAAAAAATCCGCAATTTAGCTAAACTACTCGTCAACTTCACAATGACAGTTAGTGGTACGCAATCCCTTGAAAAAGCATTCGTCACTGGAGGTGGCGTCTCTATTAAAGAGATTGAACCGAAGACAATGGCTTCAAAGAAAAAAGCTGGTTTATTTTTCTGCGGAGAAATCCTTGATATTCATGGCTACACAGGAGGCTATAATATAACATCTGCACTCGTTACAGGACGTATTGCAGGGATGAATGCAGCACTTTAATATACCCTGTATCTCAGACTTCTATCAGCGATTTTCAGCAGCTTATCAGCGATTCAAGTTACTTCTCATCATAATAAAAAGCGTGTCCCGAAATGGACACGCTTTTTTAGCTATCTTTAGACATATATACTTCCTCAAATGGTTGAATGATGACAAATCCTTCACCTGAAAACGCCATTTGAATGGATTCGCCACTACCACGACCGATAAATGTTCGGAAGCTAATATCTGTTTTAAACTCTGGTGCCAGATTACCTGACCATGCTACTGTGGCATGAGGATCTGTATAGACCGTTTCACCAGGCTTCACTAACAATGTTAACGGTTCGAAATGAGTTGTGATAGCTACCTTCCCTCTTCCTTGTAAGGTTACATTAAACAACCCACCTGACATCACGCCTGCCATTTTACGCATTAAATGAATATCCCAATCAATACTTGGCTCAAAGGCAAGTAAATCATTGCCGTTTACACAAATACTTTCGTCCTTTAAATCGAAGACCGTTATTTTTTTCCCTTGATCGGCTAAATAAAGTCGCCCCTTACCTTTCGCTTTCATAAGTTGTGTACCTTCGCCGGTTAATGCTTTTTTAAACATTTTACCGAGGCCATGTTCCAACACACGCTCACGCTCAAACTTAATATCTCCTATGTAAGAAATCATCGCGCCCATTTTCGACCAAACCTCGCCATTTAGGTTGACCTCCAATACACGTTCAGTTTCTAACTCGAAATATTCATTTTCATTGTCGTCTTGCTGTGTTTTATTAACAAATTCATTTAAAGAAAACTTCCCCATTTCACATAGCCTCCTTGTTTATTTTATATACGTTTCAACTTTTAAAAAGATTCAATCAATACTGTTTACTTTTTTATTAGATGACTCCTCTATCCCTTAATATAATTAAACAAGCTTTATTGAGGAACATAAGGGGTGACAAAAAAACAGTTTGATCGCCCTCTTGAAAATGAACCCCTCAATCGCTTTCCGTTACAAAATTTCTCTTTTGGTAGCGAAATCACTTTATTTCCCGTAATGATATTGACATCAGACACCGACTGTTATACATTAAACAGAGATTAATCAAGTGTTATATAACAACAGCTACAAAAAATGACCATACAAGCGTCATGTGCGAAATGACACTCATATGGCCGATACCTTCAAGTGCGAATTGAAAGTATAATTTATTGTGTAGCGGAGACGTCTCCAACCTTTTGAGAAGCTTCTTTTAATGCTGTTCGTTTACGTACATCTGCACGTAATGTTAATGAAATAATTAATGAAGCAGCTATTAATCCTGTAAACACATAGAATACTGGAATATAACTTCCATAAGAATTTTTAATTGTGCTCACTAAAAGCGGTCCAAAAATACCACCTAATGACCAAGTTGTTAATAAATAACCATGAATAACTCCAAGTTGTTTCGTACCGAATAAATCACTTGCAAATGCAGGTAGATTCGAGAAACCTCCACCATAGCAACTAACAACTAAGAAAATAAGTGCTTGGAAAATAATAACGTTTGTTGTATGCGGTAAGACGATAAATGTAACTAGCTGTGCGATAAAGAAAATTACAAAGACGTTCGAACGACCAATATAGTCAGACACAGCAGCCCATACTAAACGACCACCACCATTAAATAATCCCATTATTCCTACCATTGCTGCGGCTCCCGCAACTGATAATCCTACAATTTCTTGAGCCATTGGAGATGCAACAGAAATCATCATAATACCTGCTGTTACGTTTACTAAATGCATCGACCAAAGCATCCAGAAATGCTTAGTTTTTACAGCTTCACGTGCTGACATGACAGCTAAATCTTTTTTCACTACGTCTTTACCATTATCTGCAGCAGCCTTCATATTCGCTGGCATATAACCAGGTTTAGGCGGTGCTATATATGAAGCCCCTAAAATCATTAACGTGAAATAACTTGCCCCTAAAATAAAGTACGTTGTAGAAATACCTACAGCCTCCATTAAGTTAGCTGCGACCGGCGCTGTAATAAGTGCCCCTGAACCAAATCCAAGTACAGCCATACCTGTTGCTAAACCGCGGCGATCCGGGAACCATTTTACTAATGTCGATACAGGTGCAATATAACCAATACCCATACCCAATCCACTTAGTAAACCATATGTTAACCAGTACAATGTTACGGAATCCATTGAAATTGCTACACCTGCACCAGCTTGTCCTGCCCCAAATAGAACAGCTGCTATCATTGCAGATTTACGTGGCCCCATTTTTTCTACTAAGTTACCGAATAATGCTGCTGAAAAACCAGCAAGCCCCATCATTATTGTGAAGGCAACCGTTACGTTTGTTTCACTCCATCCCATCTCTGTAACAATCGGTAGCTTGTATACACTGTATGCATATGCTCCACCGATCGAAAGATGAATAGCGATTGCGGATAATGCAATTAACCATCTATTTTTATTCATAATTTCTCTTTTCTCCCCTCTTTTGCTACCTGTGAAAGTTTTATGAACGTCCCTGAAAACAATTTAACACTTAGAATTATTCAAATGCAAGATGTTTTTTCAAAAAATATTATTTCTCCAAAAAGTATTTTATTTTTTACCCTAGTAATTTTATAACGAAAACCTTACAGCCTCTAAGTAAATAGATGTTTATTAAACGAAAACCCCAACATTTTTCAGCTAATATTATTTTTCTACTCTATTATCAAGTTACACATAAATTATTTTGATATAATTAATTTTGTGCATATTTTCACATGCAATCTATGTATATTGCATTTTTTCTAACTCTCATTAATCCTGCACATTTCTTTAATAGGACACAAAAAGATAATCAATATGTAGAAATTTTTAGAATAAAAGAGAATTTTAAAGCTTAAATAAACGAATTTCCTCCTCGTAAAAGGATGCTAAAAAACATTATTAAATGATTCATTTAACTTTTAATGGATATCCAATTAAATAAACCCAATACACATTTTGTATATTTCAAAATGAATCATCACTACCCATCCATTTTTATTATTCAAATATATATTTTTTTATTTAAAATGAATCCTGCACATTCTTTTTAACAGTGGATAGTCCTACTTTTTTAAATTATAGATTACTAAACCAATCAGTTATAACAAAAACATTTGCTATGGCACACAAGTAAAAACAGTAATATTTTACCAACATTGTAATCGGAATAAAATTTCGAAATAGGATCATTTATGTAAAAAATAACTAGTTCTTTATATGATTTTAATTTTATTATTTGTTGTTTTTATACCTCAATTATCACTTTGGTTGCTATTATTCAATTAAAGTCCGTCAATTTTAGACGATTATATGTATCAAAAAGAGATGCTCTAAAATAATTCGAGCATCTCTTTTCGTTCGTTTCCTCTTTTATAGAAAATAAATAAAAAATACAATAATTATTGGCAATAGTGCAAGAAATGAAGCAATCGATATATAATGCCTTTTTTCCTCACGCCCATAATAATAGTCAATCACAATAGAATCTACAGTGAAGACTGCTAGAAATGCGCATACTCCAGCTGTATATAAAAACCATCCATATATATTAAATACAATAAAAATCGCCCCTTTTATAAACATAGCAATATACGTTGAACGTTGATGGCCTGTATTTATATATTTCGGCTCCTTTGGAATGTTAAACTTTTTTCGAATTGCTTTTTCTAAAAGCCACTCTAAAAAGAGAACAATGAGTAAAAAAGTAAACATCTCACCGAAACTAAAATCCTTCCCATCTTTTTGCATAAGGGCAATAAATGCTGATGCAATAACGTCGTCTTTCACCTTGTAAAAGATATTTGTATGTCGATCGCTAAAAGCTAGCTGTTCATCGTTTAAGAACATTTTTAGCTGCACAGCCTGCCCATTATCAAACTCCACCCATACATCACTAAATGCATAATAATCTGTGTCCTTCTTCGATATAACCGCCTTCTTTAGTACATCGGCAATGAGCGTTGTTTCCGGATCTGTTTTATAAGCTTGTTGTCCAAAAATCCAGCCAGTTCTTCCTGCCTTAAAGGTATCTTCCTGCCAATTCTGCGCAATGGTAAATTGTTCAATATTTTCATGTTGGGCTAGTTCAACAATGCTAGCATGTTTAGCTATGTCTACTTGTTTCCATGGCCCAACTACAATTAAAAAGAGGATCGTCACGACAGCTCCAATGATAATCGTCGGATATCGCCATCTACTAGGTTGTTTATTTTGCTGAGAAACATTTTGCAAAATTCGCTCCTGCAATTGTTGTGAAAAACGCGGGGCTTCTCCAAGCTCTTTATCCAGTTTATCCTTAAAAGATGTCATCTTCTAGCACCTCCCAATGACTCGAGTCCAGTTTTTCCTGCAATATTTGCCTAGCTCTGCGAAGTCTTGTCTTCACTGTATTTTCTGTACATGCAAGAACCTCTGCTATCTCTCGAACCTTTAATTCTTGATAATAATAAAGAATAATTACTTCTCGATAGGTGATTGGAAGCTCAAACAAAGATGCTGTTAAAATTCTCCGCTCATCCTCCTCAAGCAAATTTGTTTCAGGCGTCCGCTTACTGGCTCCTATGTGCAATTTTTCAAATAAAATATGACGCTTATTTTTCCAGCTCCGTAAATAGTCATGGCTTTTATGTACTGTTATTTTTACTAAATATGTTTTTAGTGAGGATCGTTGTTCAAAGCGCTCTTGTTGCTGGTAATAAGCAAAAAATACATCTTGAACGATTTCTTCAGCAATTGCCCAGTCTTTAACATATAAATAAGCTACTCGAAGACAATATTCACCATGTTCATTCATAATATTTGCTAAATGCTCACTCAAACAAACACCTCCTATTCCCATTCACACTATAGTCGTATCGAAATCTCAGTTGGTTTCAGTAGAAAACAATTTTTTCATAGTAAACGGGGCTAATATTAAAAGATACAAATGTTTCAGCACTAAAACGTGTGGTTAATTCCCGTTCTCGTTCCGGCTGGGGACGTTCGATAAAATGTAAAAAGACAGAATCAAAATTTGATTCTGCCTTTTATCATATATTAATGAAATGATCCAACCATCAAAAGTGCTTCCATTAAGACTCACCTGTTCTGTAACAAGTAATCTTAACTTTTATAGAAGCATATTAAAGTTGTTTCCCTCATTTATTTAACGACGATGTTAACAAGCTTGCCTGGAATGACAATAATCTTCACTAAGTTTTTGCCTTCCATATACTCTTGTACTTTACCATCTGCAAGTGCTACTTTTTCGATTTCCTCTTTTGAAGCATCTTTTGCTACGATGATTTTTGCACGTACTTTGCCGGCAACTTGAACAGCGACTTCCACTTCATCATCAACAAGTTTAGACTCATCATATGTTGGCCATTGCGCATATGAAAGTGTTTCGGCATGACCTAAAATCTGCCATAACTCTTCAGCAACGTGTGGAACCATTGGAGCTAGCATCTTCACAAAACCTTCAGCGTAAGCTGTTGGAATAACATCGGCTTTGTAGCAATCATTGATGAATACCATCATTTGTGAAATAGCTGTATTGAAGCGAATACCTTCGTAATCCTCTGTCACTTTTTTCACAGTTTGATGATATGATTTTTCAAGTGTTTTGTCATCAGAAGCTTGAATTTTCGCAGCGATTGTACCATCTTCATTGACAAATAGACGCCAAATACGATCTAAGAAGCGACGTGCCCCGTCCAAGCCATTTGTTGACCATGCAACAGATGCTTCTAGTGGACCCATGAACATTTCATATAGACGTAAAGTATCCGCACCGTGTGAAGAAATGATTTCATCAGGGTTAACGACATTGCCTTTTGATTTAGACATTTTTTCATTACCTTCACCAAGAATCATCCCTTGGTTAAATAATTTGTGGAATGGCTCTTTCGTGTGTACAACACCTAAATCGTATAATACTTTGTGCCAGAAGCGAGCGTATAGTAAGTGTAATACGGCATGCTCTGCCCCACCGATATAAATATCAACTGGTAACCAGCGTTTCAGTAACTCAGGGTCCGCAACTGCTTCTTTATTAGTTGGGTCAATATAACGTATGAAGTACCAGCTAGAACCTGCCCACTGTGGCATCGTGTTCGTTTCGCGACGACCTTTTTTGCCTGTTTCAGGATCAACAACATTTACCCATTCAGCAATGTTCGCTAACGGAGATTCACCCGTACCTGAAGGACGAATATTATCTGTTTTTGGTAGCACTAATGGTAATTCTGATTCCGGTACTGGCGTCGTTGTACCATCTTCCCAATGAATCATAGGAATTGGCTCTCCCCAGTAACGTTGACGAGAGAATAACCAGTCGCGAAGACGGTAAGAGATTTTCTTCTCCCCTACTCCTTTTTCCTCAAGCCATTGAATTGCCTTAGCAATACCGTCCTCTTTGTTTAAGCCATCAAGGAAGTCAGAGTTAATGTGCTTACCATCTCCTGTAAATGCTTCTTTACTAATGTCTCCACCTTCAAGAACAGGAATAATTTCTAAACCAAATTCTGTTGCAAATTCATAGTCACGCTCATCATGTGCCGGAACCGCCATGATTGCACCTGTACCATATGATACTAACACGTAGTCTGCAATCCAAATCGGCATTTTCTTACCGTTAATTGGATTCACTGCATAGGCACCTGTGAATACGCCTGTTTTTTCTTTCGCTAGATCTGTACGCTCTAGATCAGATTTCATTTTTACTTTATCTAAATAAGCTTCAACAGCTTGACGTTGTTCAGCAGTTGTAATTTGCTCCACTAATTGATGCTCAGGTGCAAGAACACAGTATGTAGCACCAAATAACGTATCAGGACGAGTTGTAAACACTGTGAAGTTTTCATCTGTTCCATCTATACTAAATGTTACTTCTGCACCTTCCGAACGACCAATCCAGTTACGCTGCATATCCTTAATAGACTCTGGCCAATCAACTTCCTCTAAGTCGTCGATTAAACGATCAGCAAAGGCAGTAATTTTAAGCATCCATTGTTTCATCGGACGACGTTCTACAGGGTGACCACCACGCTCTGATTTTCCATCAATTACTTCTTCGTTTGCAAGTACTGTTCCTAGTGCCGGACACCAGTTTACAGCTACTTCATCTATATAAGCCAAACCTTTTTTATAAAGTTGGATAAAGATCCATTGTGTCCACTTATAATATTCTGGATCTGTTGTGTTAATTTCACGATCCCAATCATAGCTAAAGCCTAGCTCTTGGATTTGACGCTTGAATGTCGCAATATTTTTCGCTGTAAATTCTGCTGGGTCATTTCCTGTATCAAGTGCGTATTGTTCTGCTGGTAAACCGAATGCGTCCCAGCCCATAGGATGTAGGACGTTATAGCCTTGCATGCGCTTGAAGCGTGAAAGGATGTCTGTCGCTGTGTAGCCCTCTGGATGTCCTACATGAAGACCTGCACCAGATGGGTACGGGAACATATCTAATGCATAAAATTTTGGTTTTTCAGTTTCATTTTCAGTTTTGAAAGTTTTGTTATCTGCCCAATATTGCTGCCACTTTTTTTCAATTTGTTGATGATTAAAACTCATTATTTTTCCTCCTTTGAATGCGTCATACTTTTCTTGAAGAATTGACAAAATATTTAAAAAATAAAAAAACTCGCCCCTTTCTTTGTCAGAAAGGGACGAGAGAATTCGTATCTCCCGCGGTACCACCCACATTAGTGATCACACTCGGCTTTAGCTTCCTTAACGCGGAAGGAACGGCACGAGCTGTTTCACTCGGGCAGACTCAGAAGGCGAGTTCAATTTGCTTTCCTACTAGCTCCCACCAACCGCTAGCTCTCTAAAAAGAAACACAAATTTACTATTCCTCATCATTGTCTTACATGTATTGCATTTATTCTAATGGAAAGTACTGAAAAGCACAAGACTTTGTTTACATACTACCCATTATTGAACAATTCAAACCCTATTTGTTAGACTGTATCTATTTTAAACTACGAGAAAGCTCCGTAAAAATAACCCCTAGCGCATAAGCACCAGCATCCGGATAACCTAGACTTCTTTCACCAACTGTACCAGCGCGACCCATTCGAGCAACAATTTCTTTTGTATATTCTGCTCCTTTAACAGCTGCCTCTGCCCCTTTTTCAAAGGCAGTTTTAAAATCCGCACCAGCTGCAGCGCTTTCTGTCCAAACATTTACACAAGGTACAAGCGCATCTACAAGCGTTTTATCGCCTACCTCTGCCCCTCTTCCGAAAGAGCGCTCACCGATAGACTGTATGCCTTTAAGCGCAACTTGTAACATTTCAGCAAACTCTCCGACCGTTAATTCCATTTTTCCTTCTACAGCTTTACCCGCAGCTCGGAAAGCCCCTCCCCAAATGGGTCCAGAAGCTCCTCCGCAATGCTCCATAATTACCATAGAACTCGCATCAAGGAAAGTCCCAATATTTAAATGTTCCTGACCTAGAATCGAGCTCCATTCTCGTTTTAATTGCTTAAATCCTTTTGCGACGCTCATTCCGAAATCGCCATCTCCTGCATGTGTATCTAATTCGCAGAAAGGTACTTCGTTCTTGATAATAATTTCACTCATTTTATCTACGAGATAAATTATATTATTTAATGTGATTACCTCACTCTTGATAATAGCGTGTTCTTCCACTGTTTCCGTCTCAAAGACAACTTGTTTCTCTTCCAAGTTGTCATTAATATCTACGTACTCTACATTATCAACCGGTCCCTCTACCTTAAATGCAGGTGTATTACATTCTTTCGATAGTAATGTTTTCAGCTCATTATCTAGTTTCATTACTGTTAGAGAAATCCCAGCCATATCAATACTTGTCATGTAATTGCCGACAAACGTTCTATTGATTCGTATATTTCTTTTACTCAACTCTCTAGTCACTGCATTGTTAAACAGATAAAGTTCTTGAAGCGGTGTACCGCCAAAACCATTTACTAGAACAGCAATTTCAGCATCTTTATCTAATCTTAAATCTTTCACAAGGTCATTTGTCATACGAAAAGCTAATTCATCTGCGGCCATAACTTTTTCACGTTTTCTCCCTGGCTCTCCATGAATACCGACGCCATATTCCATCTCATCTTCATCCAATTTGAAAGTCGGTGATCCACTAGCTGGAACCGTACAGGAAGTTAGTGCTAGACCAATTGTTCGAACATTTGCCGCTGCTTTTTCCGCAGCAGCTTTGACTTGCATCAAATCCAAACCTTCTTCTGCTGCAGCACCAGCGATTTTATGCACTAACACAACCCCAGCAACGCCGCGTCTTCCTACTGTATAAAGACTATCCTCTACTGCAATATCATCATTTACGCGGACGTACTCTACTTGAATGCCATCCTCAGTAGCTAAGTGGGCACCATTTTTAAAGTTCATAATATCTCCGCTGTAATTTTTAATAATAAGCAGTGTACCTTTTTTGCTAGCTGTTGCTTTAATTGCTTGATATACCTGTATTTGCGAAGGAGAAGCAAAGACGTCACCGCATACTGCAGCATCCAGCATTCCTTTCCCTACTAACCCCGCATGTGCCGGTTCATGCCCACTACCGCCACCGCTAATTAAAGTTACCTTATTTTCATTCATTTCTTTTTTCTTAATTATTTTATATTTTTTTAACAACTCAAGTTCCGGATGAGCCATAACCATCCCATTGCACATTTCCATAACGAGTGTTTCAGGTTGATTCATAATTTTCTTCATTTTTATTCCTCCCCTGTAAGCTTGGTTACATTCTTCGCAGCCTATTCATATTCATACTTCTATAATTATTCATAGAAGATTTCTACTATGATATGATTTCTATTATTTGAAAGCATATTCTTATTAATTATAGCAAAATGAAAGCGCTTTATCTCGAAAGGACAAAATGAACGATTTGTCTAAAGACACTCGGCCTTTTTTGTTGTAGAGATGATTATCATAATCTCTCATACAGTTCATCCCCCATCTAACTTCTACATTTTCGTAGAATTCCGAGGTGAGAGACTTTACCTGTTGCTTCACTTTCGGTGAGAATAAACTACTGCCCGTTAGGTTGGGATAAAGTGAAACTTTAAGCAGTGGGGATTTTCTCCATCCCCACTGCTTATTAGTCTTCACCAATCGGGCGTTACGGGCAGTTTTTCTTCAGATAACTACTGCCCGTTAACGCGGGATAAAGTGAAACTTTAAGCAGTGGGGATTTTCTCCATCCCCACTGCTTATTAGTCTTCACCAATCGGGCGTTTACGGGCAGTTTTTCTTCAGATAACTACTGCCCGTTAACGCGGGATAAAGTGAAACTTTAAGCAGTGGGGATTTTCTCCATCCCCACTGCTTATTAGTCTTCACCAATCGGGCGTTTACGGGCAGTTTTTCTTCAGATAACTACTGCCCGTTAACGCGGGATAATTCCTGACATTCACGGAAAGCAAAGTGCTTACATCCAATACATTTATTTGTATCTAAATAACTTAAAGACTTATTAATCGCTTCTCCTGTACGCTGATAGAAATTCTCTTCACCAATTTCAGCATATAAACCATTTTTTTGTAGCGCTAATTTCAATTCATCTTGCACACCTGTAACTAAAATAGTGCCACCCTGAGCTTTAAAATTCCGGATGACATTACCAAAATATGTCTCACCTGTCGTATCCAAAAAGGGCACTTTGCTCATGCGTAATATCAAAACTTTTTGTTGTTGTTGAATGGAACTTACAATTGCCTCCTCAAAAGTTTGAGCTGCGCCAAAGAAAAGAGGACCCTCAATTGTATAAATACTAATTTGTGGACAGTCACGTTTCTGGTGGACAACATGTGATTGTACCTTCCCACTCTCTTTCGAATGATCCGGTAATACTTTTGTTACTACAAGCTTTTCGCTCATACGCTTCGCAAATAATACGACTGCTAACACAAGTCCAACCTCTACAGCTAATGTTAAGCTTGTAAAAACAGTCAGTAAAAACGTAATCATTAAAACGAGGGAATCTCCTGATTTTAATTTAATGATATGCGCAAAATGCTTTTGCTCACTCATATTCCAAGCCACGACCATTAAAACTGGAGCCATACTTGCTAACGGAATATGTGAAGCAAAGGGCGCTAGTAATAATAAAGTAACTAATACAAATACACCGTGAATAATACCTGATATTGGTGATACTGCACCTGTTTTAATATTTGTCGCAGTACGCGCAATAGCCCCTGTTGCAGGGATCCCCCCAAAGAAAGGAGTGACGATATTAGCAATTCCTTGACCAACAAATTCGCGATTACTATTATGTTTTGTATTTGTCATTCCATCCGCTACTACTGCAGATAGAAGTGATTCAATTCCGCCTAGCATAGCAATCACAAAGGCTGGTCCAATAAGTAGCTGAATTCGCTCCCATGTGATATCTGGAATCGCAAAATTCGGTAATGTATTTGGAATTTGACCATAGGCCGTTGCGATTGTGGCAACTTGTCCAGAAAAAAAGAACGTTGCAACTAATGTAGAAACAACAATGCCTGCTAACGCCCCTGGAACTTTGGGTAAAACTTTCGGTGTTATTAAAATAATGATCAGACTAATGATTGCCGTTAAAACACTATAAAAGTTTGTTGTACCAATATGCATAACAATTTCTTTTACATTGTCAATAAAATACTCATGTCTTTTAATATTAGTCAAACCTAAGAAATTAGCAATTTGGCCTGTAAAAATAATAACTGCAATTCCTGCTGTAAAACCTATTGTCACGGGACGTGGGATAAATTTTATTAATGAGCCAAGTTTAAATATCCCCATTAAGCACAAAATAACCCCTGCCATTAATCCAGCGATAAGTAAGTTTTCATAGCCATATGAAATGACTACCCCTAGCAGAATTGGCACAAACGCACCTGTAGGTCCTCCGATTTGAAACTTCGAACCACCCAAAAGAGAAATTAGTATTCCAGCAATAAAAGCTGTATATATTCCATACTCAGGCTTAACACCTGACGCAATGGCAAAGGACATTGCCAGTGGTATTGCTACAATCCCGACAATAGTCCCTGAGATTAAATCTTTCTTCAAATGATGAACAGAATATCCTTCATATCGTCCTGTAAACAGTGACTTCATCTATAAATCTTCCCTTCAAAATAATAAGCAAGGTAAATGTTTCATAAGAACACAGTCTACAAAATTTACATATCTTCTTCATTATTTTCGTTAATAGTCATTTCTTCTAATCTTGAAATTGTATTTATCAAGTGATTGTTGAAAATATCTTTTGTTACACCTAGTAATTCTCCAATCATCGGATCGCTTAAAGAATAGTAAACTTTTTTCCCCTCTTTCGTCCCATGCACAATATTTTTGCCTCGTAATACACTTAATTGCTGAGAAACAGCTGAGCCCTCTTTTTCTAAGCAGCTTTGAATTTCATTGACATTTTTCTTACCGTCTACTAGTAATTCCAATATTCTAATTCGTAATGGATGTGCTAAAGCTTTAAAAAAATCTGCCTTAAATTGCTGCAAGCTCTCTTCCACATAAATCCCTCCACGGAACTTCATTTTCATATATTCAAATATTTGAATATGTATGATTGATTGTACGCTACTATAAGCAAACTTTCAATATCAAACATTAAAAAACGAGCAAAAAACGTGTTTCCCACACAGTTTTTGCTCGTTTTCGGAAATTCTTTGTTAAATTTAACCTATTAATCTATCACTGTTTTATTCTTTCGTAAAGGATAATCATAGATAAGGCATGGAATAATCGCAAACAATACTATAATTACTAGGATTAATACGAGTACAATCATGCCAAACTGATCGACCATAATACCACCAAATAGAGGGCCAATCATACGACCAGTTGTTGCCGCACTATTAATAATCCCTTGATAAAAGCCCTGACGCCCTTTTGGTGCAAGCTGATTGGCGATGGTAGGTAAAGCAGGCGTATAAAACATTTCACCAAAAGTTAGCACTACCATTGCTGCTCCAAACATTTTAAAATCACTTGCAAATGCAATGATTCCAAAGGATATTGCGATAAGGATAACGCCTAATACTAATTGACGCTTTAATTTATTTTCCCAACGTTTCACTAGCGGCGCAATTAGCGGTTGCCCTAAAACGATAAGCAGACCATTAATAGTCCAAAGTAAGCTGTACTGTTTCAATCCTAATCCTAGATCTTGCGTATAGGAAGAAATAGTCGCACTCCATTGTGAATAAGCGAGCCAGCATAGTACAGAGGAAGAACTTATAATTAATAATGCATAAAACGGCGCTTTATTTATAATTCGCTTACTTTCACCCACGACATTCATCGGTGCAATGCTCCCCGCTTCTAATCGTTTAAAAGTAAAAAACGCTATAAAAAAGAACAAAATATACATAGCTAAGTTGACCTTAAAGACGTAGTCAAATTTATAATCAGCAACAACGCCGGCAAGTGCAGGACCAATTGCTACTCCTAAATTTTGAGCTAAATAAATTGCGTTAAAGGCCTTTCGTCCACCCTCAGGCCACGCAGTTCCAGCTAAAGCAAACATTCCTGGGAATACAATACCTCCACTAAAGCCGAGTATCGTTAAAATCCACACATAATGTGGCCAGCCGTGCCAAATCGTTAAAGCTATTAATGAGGCAATCGTTAACAGAATGCCTAGCATTGTTGATTTATAGCCACCTATTCTATCAAATAAATAACCACCTAAGAGATTTCCTATTACGCCAGCAGCAGAATTCAGCATCAACACAAAGCCAGCCATCGCAAGGGACTTCCCTAAATAATCGTGCATATAAATGGCATTTAAAGGCCATAAAAATGAATTGCCCGTCGTGTTCACAAGCATTCCGATAATTAAAAACCAAACGCTTTTTGGCATAAAATATCCTCCATTATTTCGCTACTCTAAATAGTTAGTTTATGTTGAAAAATACAAAAGTACAAGAAAAATAAATTTACTCTTTTCACATAGGATTTAGAATATTTACTGTGTAGTTTTTTCGGCCATCCTCATATGATTTACTCCTGTCGATGTACTTTTCGTTTGGCTTCCCTCATCAATCGCTCAGGTCATTCACATAATATTAAATTCTTCCCTCATGACGGAAGCACTAGCACGTGATAAAATATAGTGTTAGAGGAGTGAAATAAATGACAGAAACAAACTTTCCTTTTCCTTCAGATGGAAAAAGGTATTATACATGGAATCGCTATTTACGTGAGCAATTTGGTCATAAAGTTTTTAAAGTAGCACTAGACGCGGGCTTTGACTGCCCAAATCGTGATGGTACGGTTGCCTTCGGAGGTTGTACGTTTTGTAGTGCAGCAGGTTCAGGTGATTTTGCGGGCAACAAAGTTGATCCTATCGAGGTGCAATTTGCTGAAATACGTGACAAAATGCATCAAAAATGGAAGGACGGCAAATATATGGCTTACTTCCAAGCATATACAAATACACATGCACCACTTCCTGTATTAAAGGAAAAATTTGAAGCAGCATTGGCTCAAGAGGGTGTTGTTGGATTATCCATTGCAACACGCCCAGACTGTCTACCAGATGATGTAGTCGAATATTTAGCTGAATTAAACGAGCGTACTTATTTGTGGATTGAACTTGGGCTTCAAACTGTGCATGAAAAAACTGCAAATCTTATCAACCGTGCCCACGACTATGCAACATATGTGGAAGGTGTTGAAAAGCTACGAAAGCATGGTATTCGTGTATGCTCTCACATTATTAATGGCCTTCCTCTTGAAGACTATGACATGATGATGGAAACTGCTCGTGAAGTCGCAAAACTTGACGTACAAGGCATTAAAATTCATTTACTCCACCTTTTAAAAGGTACTCCAATGGTTAAGCAATATGAAAAGGGCATGTTAGAATTTTTAGATCAGGACATTTACACAAAACTAGTGGCAGATCAACTTGAAATTCTACCACCAGATATGGTTATTCACCGTATTACAGGTGATGGACCAATTGATTTAATGATTGGCCCAATGTGGAGTGTTAATAAATGGGAAGTATTAAATGGTATTGATGCAGAGCTAGAACGCCGTGGAAGCTGGCAAGGGAAATTTTATCAAGCTGAGGTTGCCAAATGAAGCTACAACGCGTTTTACAATATGCACAACAGCTGATAAAAGATACAGTTGAAGAGGGCGATACTGTAGTAGACGCCACAGCAGGAAACGGCCACGACACATTATTTTTAGCACAACTTGTCGGCGATGAAGGTCAAGTATACGCCTTTGATGTTCAAAAGAGCGCTGTTGATGCAACTCTCCACCGCCTTTTAGACAATGGCTTAGAGCATCGTGCACTTGTTTTAAATAGAGGGCATGAAGAAGTAGCCAACTATGTCCACAAGCCTGTAGCTGCTGCAATCTTTAATCTCGGTTATTTGCCTGGTAGTAATCACGACATCATTACACAGCCAAATACTACGATACAAGCAATTGGAGATTTGCTAAAGATGCTAAAAATCGGTGGTCTTATTGTCCTTGTCATTTATCATGGTCATCCGGGTGGTAAGGAAGAACGAGATGCTGTAATAGATTATGTCAGTCAACTTCCCCAAAAATATGTACATGTATTAAAATACGAGTTTCTAAATCAACAAAATGATCCTCCCTTTGTGATTGCTTTGGAGAAAATGAAAGATTACTCGTTAAGTTAGTTAGAACGTTTCAATATGAGGCATGATTCCGATAAAGCATTGGAATCATGCTTTTTTAACTTCTTTCAGCAATTTTTTTCTGTAGCGAAAGCAAAGCGTCAGCTACAATTATGCCGAAGCATAATTGATTTTAGAAAAGAAAATATCCCCCGATGGCGCGGGGGATAGGGAGGAGTACTTAATTTTTACTTTCATGTCAAATTACCTTAATTAACTTAGTTAGATTTTAAAAGTGTTTGTCGTTTCATTGCATCCACATATCGCTGATTGACTTTATCCCAATCGATAGTATTCCACCAATTCGTAACAAATTCAGGTCGACGATTTTGATATTTCAAATAATACGCATGCTCCCATACATCAATAATGAGTAGAGGAATTTTCCCCTCTTTTAAAGGCGTTTCTTGGTTAGCTGTACTCATAATGGTTAATTGTTCGCCATCCAGCACTAGCCATCCATACCCACTTCCAAAGCGGGTAATCGCTGCATTAGATAGCTGATCCTGAAAATTATCAAACGTTTTAAAATAATAATCAATCGCCTTTCCAATATCAGCATTTGCCTCACCACCGCCATTGGGACTCATCAAATCCCAAAATAAACTATGGCAATAGTGTCCTCCACCATTATTTTGTACAGCTGTTTGAATATCTGCTGGTAGCACATCAAGATTGCTTAATAAATCTTCCAACGACTGATTTTGTAAATCCTTTTGACCTTCTAAGGCCGCATTTAAATTATTTACATACGTAGCGTGATGCTTAGAATGATGAATCTCTAACGTTCTAGCATCAATATAGGGCTCCAACTGATCATAATCATATGATAGTTTCGGTAAATGGAACACAGTCAATTTTTCACCTCCTCCCCAAAAAAAGTTTCTCAAAGGAAAGATAATTTCCTTAAGACAAAATATACCTTCTTTTTCTATTGCCGTCAATAGAAATTTTTTATAAAACAAAAAAGCTATCTAATAGAATGTTAAATTCTATTAGATAGCTTTCTCTTTATTGTCTATTTATTTTTACGTTTTTCATTATAATCTATCCAGAAATCTGCACCTTTAATTCCTAGTTTACGAGGATCAAAAACAGGATCTTTTCCTTCTTTTTTCTGTTTCTCATAGTCCTTTAATGCTACTATAGCAGGCTTCATAATAATTAAAATCGCTAAAACGTTAATCCAAACCATTAGACCTAATCCAACATCCCCCATCGCCCAAGCAAGATCGGATGTGCGGACTGTACCGTAAAACGCAGAAATTAAAATTGCAAATTTAGCCAGCCATATGACGACTTTCTCTGTAGCTCCTGAGAATAAATAAGCCACATTTGTTTCGGCTATGTAGTAGTATGCCATAATTGTCGTAAAAGCAAAGAAGAATAAGGCAATCGCTACGAATGGTCCACCAAAACCTGGTAGTGAAGAGTCTACTGCATATTGTGTGTATGCTGCGCCTTCTTTAATACTTTTCGCAAATGTGATTTGTTCTTCTCCAGTTAATCCGCCTTTATTGAAATCGCCAACATAAACAAATGAATCAGTACCCGCTTTTTCATCGTGTACATTATACATACCAGTAAATAAAATCATAAATGCTGTAGCTGTACAGATTAATAAAGTATCAATATACACAGAAGCTGCTTGAACGATACCTTGTTTAGCAGGATGCGATACCTCTGCAGCTGCTGCTGGATGCGCCCCTGTCCCCTGACCTGCCTCATTTGAATAAATACCACGTTTAACCCCCCATGCAATAGCGGAGCCAATAATACCACCAAAGATTTCTTGTGCACCAAATGCGCTAGAAAAAATTAATGAAAATACAGCTGGTACTTCTTTAATATTCATTGCAATAATGATGATGGCCATCAGAATATATGCTAATGCCATAAACGGTACAATGATCTGCGCAGCATTGGCAATCCATTTAATACCACCGATAATAATAGTACCTAATAATACGACAATAATAAGTCCTGTAATCCAAGTCTTAATATCGAAAGCGTTTTCAACAGCTGTAGCAATTGCATTCGATTGAACACCCGGCATCAAAATTAACATGGCAGCTAATGCGGCAACAGCAAATATAACTGCAAACCACTTTTGCCCCATTCCTTTTTCTATGTAAAAAGCTGGCCCACCACGATATTCTGTATCTTTCTCTTCTTTATAAATTTGAGCCAATGTCGACTCAACGTAAGCAGTTGCCGCACCGATAAATGCGATTGCCCACATCCAAAAAACAGCACCAGGTCCCCCCATCCCGATTGCTGTAGCTGTACCGGCAATGTTACCTGTACCTACTCGACCAGACAATGCGATAGACATCGCTTGGAAAGATGAAATCCCCTTATCCGATTTTTCGCCTTTAAACATTAAAACAAACATATCTTTAATGTGTCTTACTTGTAGGAACCGTGTGATAATTGAAAAAAAGAGCCCAATTAACAAAATGCCATAAATAAACCACGGTCCCCATAAAATCTCATTAATTTTCCCAACGATTGTTTCCATTTTCCCCCTCCAATGTGAAAAAATATTACTTTAAGTCATTATAGTATTACACTTTTCTGAAAATTACAACATTATATTCAAGTAACAAAAAGTTAGTAATTTTCTAGTTAATTGGAGAGGTAATTCACTATTCAATTATATAGCCAATTCTTCGAAGAGCATTATTAATAAAATCACGTATATAAACAAAAATCTCGTCACGCTCTACTTCATGAAATAGATTATGATAACAGTTTGCCCATTCTTTGAATTGAAACTCTGTAAATTCCATCTGATAAAGCCAATTCCGTGTTTGTTTGGTTTCAGTAATATTATCTTTTTCAGCTGTCATAACTAACATAGGCATATTAGGGAATTCAGCCTTCGGCAATAACACTAAATTGCGCATCATTTGTTGTAGCTCGCGATACCATTTCACTGAAACAACGGATGAAAAAGGAACCTCATCCTTCATCTCATCTCTACCTTCTATACTGCGCGTTAGTGATTCTAATGTAATTTCATGGGTCAGCTTCACATTGGCAGTCAGGGCACTTAAACTAGTTAAAGCATTTGATAGTTTACCTGGCAATAGATTTAAATGAAGCCAAGGTGAAGTTAAAATAATTCCTGCACATTCATATTTTCTTTTTTGCATGGTATGTAGTAATAGAGTCGCACCAAGTCCATGTCCTATTAAAAAGACAGGTAAATTATACGAAAAAGCATTCTCGATTAAATGCCTTGTATATTTGTTGTATTCTTTAAAATCCTCATCGTGAACACTTGAATATCCTACATTTACTCCATGATTAGGTAAATCCCCCATGACTATGTGGAAGCCTTCCAATCTAAGTTTTTCTATAAGCCATGCATACCAACGGTGATTTTCATATGCACCATGAAGAATAGCAACCACAGCCTTTGCTTGTCCATCAGCTTCCCATTTCCACATTTCACATAGTCCTCCTAAAAAAATAATTACACAATGATTATATCGTAATATCTTGATCATTTTAATTTTATATTTCCATCAAGTTGCGTATTTGATACGATAATATTACATCAAAGAAAGAAAAGAGGCGATCCTCATGATCTATCTATTTAAAGGTAAAAAACCCAATATTGACCCTTCTGTTTTTATTGCTGATTATGCAACCGTTACCGGCGACGTTACAATAGGTGCTGAAACAACAATTTGGTTTAACACAGTTATTCGAGGAGATGTATCACCAACAATTATAGGAAAAAGAGTTAGTATTCAAGACCTCTGTTGCTTACATCAAAGCCCCAAATATCCACTAATTATTGAAGATGAAGTAACAGTTGGACATCAAGTAACTTTACATAGTTGTACGATTCGAAAAAAAGCCTTAATAGGTATGGGCTCTATAGTATTAGACGGAGCGGAGATTGGAGAGGGTGCATTCATTGGGGCGGGTAGTCTAGTACCTCCAGGCAAAGTCATTCCTCCAAATAGTTTAGCACTAGGCCGTCCTGCAAAGGTTGTAAGAGAATTAAACGATGAAGATAAAGAAGATATGGAACGCATCATACGTGAATATGTAGAAAAGGGTCAATACTATAAATCTCTTCAACCAAAAAATTAATGTAAAGCAGCTCCACGATTGCTTGGGCAACCGAGCAATATAGGAGCTTATTTTTTTCGTTAAAAAACAGCGAAAGGGGCTAAATTAATGTTAAGCCCCTTTCTGTAATAGTATTTTAAAATATTTCCCCAGCTACTTCATTGCTTTAGCTGAATAGTTTATAAACCTGCTTTTTCTTTTAATGCGTCAGCTTTGTCTGTTTGTTCCCAAGGTACATTTAAATCTGTACGACCGAAGTGGCCATATGCGGCAGTTTGCTTATAAATAGGACGACGAAGGTTTAGCATTTTAATAATCCCCGCTGGGCGTAGATCGAATAGCTCGCGTACCCATTTTACAATTTCACTTTCCGTAACTTTTCCTGTTCCAAATGTATCAACTGCAATAGATACAGGTTGAGCAACACCAATCGCATAAGCTAGTTGTACTTCAGCTCGATCAGCTAAACCAGCTGCTACGATATTTTTTGCCACATAGCGTGCTGCATATGCCGCTGAACGGTCTACCTTAGTTGCGTCCTTACCTGAGAAAGCACCTCCACCATGACGTGCATAGCCACCGTATGTATCAACGATGATTTTACGTCCAGTTAGACCAGCATCCCCTTTAGGACCACCAATTACGAATCGGCCAGTTGGGTTGATGAAATATTTAGTATCGGCATCTAGTAATTCACTTGGAACAACTGGAGCAATAACGAATTCTTTTAAGTCTGCTTGAATTTGCTCAAGTGTAGCTTCTTCATCATGCTGTGTTGAAATTACAATCGTATCAACGCGTACTGGTACATTGTTTTCATCATATTCAACCGTTACTTGCGTTTTTCCATCTGGACGTAAATATGCTAGTTCACCAGATTTACGTACTTCCGTTAAACGACGAGCTAATTTATGCGCTAAACTAATTGGTAATGGCATAAGCTCTGGCGTTTCGTTACATGCATAACCGAACATTAAACCTTGGTCACCTGCGCCAATTGCTTCAATGTCAGCGTCTGTCATAGAGCCTTCACGCGCCTCTAATGCTTGGTCAACACCTTGAGCAATATCAGGTGATTGCTCGCCAATAGCAACAAGAACTGCTAGGTTTTCAGCATCAAAGCCGTATTTCCCACGTGTATAACCGATTTCTGCTACAGTATCACGAACGATACCTTTAATATCTACATAAGTAGAAGTAGTAATTTCTCCTGCTACTAATGCTAAGCCTGTTGTTACTGTTGTTTCACACGCTACACGCGCGTTTGGATCTTCTGCTAAAATAGCATCTAAAATGGCATCCGAGATTTGGTCACAAATTTTGTCTGGATGTCCTTCTGTTACACTTTCTGATGTAAACAGTCGACGGTTTGTCATTTGATTTTCCTCCTATTACTTTTACAAATAATATTTGCGAATTAATACGGTACTCATTACCCATGTCAAGTTCGCCCCTAAGGATTGAACTCTCAAGCCGTTGTTGCTGTCGTTGCACTTTCGCACAGTAAACATTTGTTGCTGTCATTGCACTTTCGCACAGTAAAACAGTTGTTGCTGTCACTACGCTTCCGCACAAATAAACAGCTGCTGCTTTTAACACGAGGATTTTTGAAAGATCCGTCATTATAATAAGGAAAGGACTGTATACTTACCTTTAATTCGTTTTTAACAATAAAAAAATCCTTTTCTCACGCTTACTTAACATGAGGAAAGGAATAATGACTTCGTAACCTTTCACTCTTATCGTTCAAGGGAGTTTCCCCTTGCATCAGATTGGCACCAGCGCATGTCGTGAAATAGTTCATGCAGGTTGCCGGGTTTCACAGGGCCTGACCCTCCACCAGCTCGGGATAAGAGTATCCGTTCAATATCTCATAATACGTAAAAGGTCGAACATTGTCAAATATTTTTAACTTCTTTCAGCGGGTGTCCAACATCGTGCTGTTGCTGTTGCTGTCGCTTCGCTTTCGCACAGACTAAAACCCTTTGCTGACGCTACACTTTCGCGCAAAAAACATTGTCAGGCCCAAGCACAAAGCAGATTCCGGACGCATTGTTTATCTGTAGCGAAAGTAAAGCGACAGTTACAATTATGCCAAGACATAATTGATTGTATTCTTATAAAGAAAGTATGGGATTTATATAGAAACAAATTTGGATTATACTGTAATTTAAAACAAAATAATCCCTACTCTCCACCTTACATCATGTGTTAACATATGTGTAACCCTTTACAGCACATTTTGTAGCAAAAGCAAAGCGTTAGCTACAGAACATGTGGTGGATGAATATGATTGTAGCCCCTTTTCAGTCGAAGACAAGCTCCAACTAATAAAAAGCAAGCTAAAACTTCACATCCTGTGCGAACCCCATGTTAGCCCAAAGCTTCCAAACACAATTTTTGCTGTGTCGAAAGTGAATGTGTGATCACTTATTATAAATAGGGTAAAAAGCATTATCAAAACAAATCAATTTACTTTTTGTCGTTTTCTTGAAAAGTAATAAAATCTGAAAAATAATTTCTGAATTAGTATAGATTATTTAAGCAATTGTGTTATACTATTTTTGAAATTAAGAAAATCTCCCTCAAACTCTAGGGAATACTATAAAAAAGGATGGTATTTAATCGATGAATTCAGTAGAAATTGCAAACGAACTGAAGGAATTATTAAGCGGCGGTAACATTAATGTTCAACTTTCAGTACCACAATTAGCTGAAAAGGCTACTTCTCGTGGTGAAGCTATGTTAACAGTAGATGGCGCAGTTCGTGCAGAAACTGGCAAATACACTGGTCGTTCACCTAAAGATAAATATACGGTAGAAGAAGATAGCACAAAGGATAAAATTGACTGGGGCAAAGTTAACCGACCAATTTCTTCTGAAGTGTTCGATAACTTATATGTAAAAGTAGTAAAATATTTAAAAGAACGTGACGAATTATTCGTATTCAAAGGCTTTGCTGGTGCTGACAAAGATTCGCAATTAAGCATCCAAGTAATCAATGAATATGCTTGGCACAATCTTTTCGCCCATCAATTATTTATCCGTCCAACTAAAGAAGAATTAGCTTCTCATGTTGCTGACTTCACAGTTATTTCAGCTCCTAACTTTAAAGCAGATCCTGCTATTGATGGCACTGCTTCTGAAACATTCATCATTGTATCACTTGAAAAGAAAATTATCCTAATCGGTGGTACTGAATACGCTGGTGAAATCAAAAAATCTATTTTTGGTATTATGAACTACTTGTTACCACAACAAGGCATCCTTTCAATGCATTGCTCAGCAAACGTTGGTGAAGCTGGTGATGTTGCATTATTCTTCGGTTTATCTGGTACTGGTAAAACAACTTTATCAGCTGATCCTGATCGTAAGCTTATCGGTGACGATGAACATGGTTGGTCTGATAACGGTGTATTCAACATTGAGGGCGGTTGCTATGCAAAAACAATTAACCTTTCTGCTGAAAAAGAACCAGAAATCTACAACGCAATCCGCTTCGGTTCTGTACTAGAAAACGTAGCTGTTGATCCAGAAACTCGAGTTTGTGACTATGATGATGGTTCATTAACAGAAAATACGCGTGTAGCTTATCCAATTCAATACATTGAAAATATTGTTGATCCATCTGTTGCAGGTCACCCAAAAACAATCATCTTCTTAACAGCTGATGCATTTGGTGTATTACCTCCAATCAGTAAATTAACAAAAGAGCAAGCAATGTACCACTTCCTAAGCGGTTTCACATCTAAACTTGCTGGTACAGAACGTGGTGTAACGGAGCCAGAACCAGTATTCTCAACTTGCTTCGGTTCTCCATTCCTTCCACTTCCAGCAACAGTTTATGCTGAAATGTTAGGTCAAAAAATTGACGAGCACGGTGCACAAGTATACTTAGTGAACACTGGTTGGACTGGTGGCGAATACGGAACTGGTAGCCGTATGAAGCTTTCTTACACTCGTACAATGGTACGTGCTGCAATTGACGGCAAATTAGCTAATGTTGAAACAATTCAAGATTCAGTATTCGGTTTAAACATTCCAACTTCTATTGAAGGTGTACCAACTGAAGTGCTTAATCCTCGTGATGCATGGGCAGATAAAGCTGCTTATGATAAAAAAGCTTCTGAACTTGCTGGTTTATTCAACGAAAACTTCAAGAAATTCTCAAATGTTTCTGAAGCTATCACTAAACTTGGCGGTCCATTAAAATAATTCATTAAGCAAAGGGAACGATTTCAGTCGTTCCCTTTTTTGTGTTGAAAGAGAAAATATTTGTGAATATACTAGCCCTTTAAATGAGGGTGATTTCCATTCTAGGTTACTCGCACACAGAACAGTATCGTTTTATCACCATAAATTAAAGTGGCACGCCAGAAGATACATGCCGAGTGGAGTGATTGATTGGAGTGGAGACTGGGCGACTCCTTGGGAATCAGTATTAGAGGAACGAAGGCTAAAATCATCACGTCCTGTGATAACGCCTTCGTGACCAACCTCGTGTTGGCCCGAGACCCTGGAGCGAGCAGCGGCTCATCGGACGCCCCCAGGAAGCTCTGCTCTGCGCGAAAGCGAAGCGTCAGCGGCAAATGTTTTATTTCTGTGCGAAAGCGAAGCGTCAGCGGCAAAGCGCTCAGTCGGAACGGAAATCAACTCCCTCGTTTTGCCGAAGAGCCATACTTTAAGACACCTTAATTTCATGTATTTTAACAACATGCAAAGGGAACGATTAGAGTCGTTCCCTTTTTTATCTCCCCTATTTTATAGAATTCTATTTTTCATATTAGTAACTTTGTGTATAATTCATAATAGTAGTTTTAGGGGGATATATATGAAAAGAAAATATAAAGTGATTATTACCATTGTCAGTCTGCTATTAGTATTGTTTGTTGTGGCTGGATTTTTTGCAGGGAATTATTTTTATAACTTCGCCTTAAATCCTAATACTGATAAATCAGATGTGTTTAATGCTCCACAAAATTCTATTGTTGTCAGTCCTAAGGATATTAAAGAAAAAGAAGAGAGCGAAAAGTGGTTTAAAGAAAATTACAAGGACTCTTATATACAGTCTTTCGATGATTTAAAATTACATGCCTATACACTTAAAAATACAAACAACACAAATAAATGGGCAATTGTTTTCCATGGATATTCATCTGATGGCTCACAAATGACAAAGTATGCTAAGCATTTTTATGATACAGGCTACAATGTTATCGTACCTGATGCAAGGGCTCATGGAAAAAGTGAGGGTGACTATATCGGTATGGGTTGGCATGATCGACTTGATGTAGTCTCTTGGATTAATAATGTTATCAGTTCTGATAAAAACGCTGAAATTGTTTTGTATGGTGTTTCCATGGGAGGTGCTACAGTGATGATGGCCTCAGGAGAGGATCTACCTGGCAATGTTAAGGCTATTATTGAGGATTGTGGTTATTCCTCAGTTTGGGATGAATTCTCCTATCAATTGCAAGCAATCTTTAATTTACCTGAATTTCCCATTATGCAGTTTTCTTCAATTGTAACGAAGTTAAAAGCTGACTATACGCTTGGTGAAGCTAATAGCGTCAAGCAAGTAGCGAAATCGAAAACACCGATGCTATTCATTCACGGAAGTAATGATACATTTGTTCCATCTGATATGCTAGATGAAGTATATGAGGCTGCCAATGTACCGAAGGAGAAATTTATAGTTGAAGGTGCCGGACATAGCGGTGCAGAAAGCGTTGCTGGAGACGCTTATTGGAAAACTATTAATAACTTTTTAGCAAAATATATAGACTAAATGTCTTTTTTCTACCGTTCAGGTGCCAGCCATAAAGCACCTGAACGTTTTTTGTCTACCTGAGCAGTTTTCACCTGGCCCGAGCGATTCTTCAGTCTACCTGAACAGTCTTCGAATAAAAAAACTCCTTTTTGAAAAAGTGTTAATCAAAACGGAGTAAACTCTCTAAATCTGAAATTTGTATCCATTCCCCTGCAACTTTTAGAAATAAATGCTTTGGAAACCTTGAAGTATTTGTAAATCAATTTTATCTGCTTTTGTCCTCTGAATGATAAAATCAAATCCTTTTTTGGTGTTATCTGCAAATTTAGGCAATGCTTCCAGAGTATCTGTTAAAGGTTTGTTGAAATTGTCCCAATGTATTGGAATAATAAGTTTAGGTTGTACTTTCCGCACGGTTTGCTCATAATACATGTTTTGAAAATCTTGATCCTGAGCCCCTAATACTCCAATTCCTAAAAATAATACATCAGCTCGAATGTCATCTAATGCCCCATCTATATAGTTAGCACTTGGCTTAACAAAGAACGTTTTATTATGATGCGTAATTACGAAATCGTATGAAGAATCTTCATGATAATCTAGAGCTTTTGCTGGTTGTTTAAGTGGTTCTTTAATTTTTTCTCCTTCGTCAAAGGTTGGTGAATGTTTTGATCGAAGGACAGTGACACTAAAATCACCAAACTGCATAGCCTTATTTACTTCATATACAGACATCTGTTTCATATTTATACCATTACCAAGTCCTATATTAATTGCTGATTCTGAACCATATACATGTGTACCAGTTTGTTTAGCGATATAAGCTAAATCTAACGCATGATCATAATGTGTGTGAGCAATAAATAATCCCTGAAGCTTATTATTATCAATTCCTATTTTTTCTAAGGCTTTATTTACAGCATCTGCATCAGTTTTTACAGTACTGAAAGGCAATATTTTTAATAAGGGCGGTCTAGAAATAAAACCATCAATCAATAATTGTGTGTTGCCATCATCAAATAATAAAGATGATGTTCCTAAAAACGTGACCTTTATCTGACCTTGTTTTAATGCTTTTTGCTTTGTTTTCGAAGCGTAATATTCCTTGTATTGTTGAACATCTGCTGAAGGTGTTAAAAACTTATAATAAACAAAAGTAGAAGCGATTATCTTAAATACTAATCCTACAATAATCTTGCGTCTTTTACTTATTATGTATTTCAAACAATACTCTCCTCTCAAAACATAATGTTTTATTGACGTTTCATCCACTCGCAAAGTGCATGTACTGTTTCTCTATTTTTGGCCGGTGGATACTGATGAGCATAACGAAGATCATACCATGTATCATATCTTTTATTAGCATCCTTTAAATAAAATTCTAATTGTCTCGCATGTTCAATATCTACATTTTCATCACGATAGCCATGAATAATAAGTACTGGAGCCGTAATGTGCTCTATCTCGAAAAGTGGTGTTCGAGCATCATAAGCATCTGGTACACGATTAGGCGTCCCTCCAATAACCCGCTTCATCATCCTGCGCATATCTGTCCGCTCCCAATATGTAGCTGTTGCATCAGATACTCCTGCCCATGTCACAACAGATGTAATATCTCTACGTAAGATAGCAGTCCAAAGCGCCATAATACCACCACGTGAAAAACCAAAGACATGAATATTATCATTACAAAACTGTTTTAGCACGTCTACTGCGTATACAGCATCATAACGATCCGCTCCTGCAAACTCATCTCGTCCTTCTCCACCTCGATTGCCACGGTAATATGGAGCAAAAACGATAAAGCCTTGAGCTGCAAACTGTGCGACACGCGAAGGTCTAACCATGCCAATGCTTTGCATGCCTCCCCGTAAATATAAAAAGCCATCATATGTACCTTCTGCCTTAGGCTCCGCTAGTAATCCCTTCACACATAGACCCTGTGACATATACGTGATTTCCGTTAAACGAATAGCTGGATTAGGCGAAGGATAAGGACGTTTTCTAACGATCTTACCATTGGTCATAATGCTTCAACTCCTCCAGCATTTTCTGCATTCCTGCATCCTTCATATGAAAGCTTAAATTTGGATGATGAGCAAATTCTTCATCCGTAAGCCAAGTCATCCCTGAAGTTTCTAAATCAAATTCAATGTCCTCCTGCCCCGCAAACTGCGCAGTAAAGACCGTTTTACAAAATAAGATGTCATCATGAACGGCGTATTCTGCAAACCATCTAAGGTTTTTTACATGAACACCAGTCTCCTCGAATACTTCCCTAATTGCTGCCTGCTCCAATGTTTCCCCAGGTTCTTGCTTTCCACCTGGAACCTCGACACCACGTCGTTTATGAATCGTACATAACCATTTATTTTCATGTTTTAATAAAACAAGTACATGCTTAGGCTCAGTGTCCAATTCGCCTCTTTTAAAACTTAAATCCACTTGAAAACCATTTAAATCTGTAAATGTAAACATGCTCTTCAACTCCTTTTTCTATATTTCATACACTGAGTCGAATCAGCGTTACGGTGATGATCTTTTATTTCACTATAGAGTATTCATGTATCTATAATCAACAGATAAAATCACTAATATAAACTTCTATTAAGCGGTGCGATAGGTGTTTTTTTACAAGAAGTAATACCACATCCAATACTCTGTTCATTCGATTGCGAACAATAATAGCGTCCTGAATTGGATTTTTTTACTGTCTACTAATAAACACGAGCTCTTCTCTTAAGACCCATGAGAAATTAGCTTTCATTCATATAAAAAAGAGTCACTGATGTTTTTCAGTGACCCTCTACCTTTAGACACGTTTATTGAAATATGGAAGTTGTTCAACAAATGCCTTCGTATCCGCATCCCCATACTCATGAACTAATGCATAGATTTTTTTTAAGCGCAAATCAATTTCATCATTTTCTCTATCAAGATGATACTGTATATATGGCAATTGCGCACGCCACGCATTCGCGATTTCCAACATTTGCATTTGCTGAAAAATCTTTTCAAAGACATCTAATGCTTGGCGATCTACGTTGAGTTCAAAGTTCCACTGTCCTGCATATGGATTTGTATAATACGTTCTATTGGCTAGTGAAAAATATACACGCTGACGCTCCATCACAAAACACTCCTTTTACCATAGTATGGTGGTAAAAGGACTGTTTTATTCGCTGGAATGTCAAACTTCCTTCACAACTAAGTAGGATTATCTAATTTATAATAGGAAGTATGAATAAGGAACGGAGTGAATGCCATGAGTTTAATCACACTCTTAGTTGTAGCAGCAATCATCGTAGTATTAGTAACGATTGCGACTATTTTAAGTGTCAATCGTGCGTATGCTTTTAAACATACAGTCGATGAAAAACCACAGCAAAGCTTTCATAAAGATGATGACTAGTTCAATTTGTACATTTTTTTAAGACATTCTTTTATAATATTATTAAAAATAGAATTTGGAGTGAACACAATGGGAGTACCATTACCAATAATCATTATGATCGCAATGATGATGCTTATGTTTGGCGTTTCTGTCATTGTCTTGTTGAAGAAAAAAGGCAATTTCTTTACACAAACTATCGATGCTAAGCCTAAGCAAATTAACGCTCAACAAGAGGACAAGAAAATATGAAATATCCCTTTATATGGCTCATTAAGTTTTACAGAAAATTTATATCACCCATGACACCGCCATCCTGTCGCTTCCATCCTACATGCTCCTCCTATGGACTTGAAGCTTTTCAAAAACACGGTGCCATTAAAGGATTCTATTTAACGATTAAACGTATATCAAAATGCCAGCCATTCCATCCAGGTGGCTTTGATCCAGTACCTGAAAAATGGCCTTCGAAAAAGAATTAATTTTCGAGGGTCATTTTTTTCTTGTGCTTTTATCAGATGTGCGTTATTATAGAAACTGTTCTAAAAAATAAATCGTAATGATTACTATTTGAAAGAGGTATGCTATAAGATGAAAAAAGTATTTTTGTTATTTTTAGTTACAGTCCTTGCCCTATTCACTGCTGCCTGTGGGAATAAATCAGCTACATCCAAACAGTCAGAGACAAAGGATAAATTAACAATTTACACAACTGTCTATCCATTAAGTTATTTTGCACAACGAATTGGTGGCGATTTTGTAGAGGTTTCTTCTATTTATCCTGCTGGCGCCAATGAGCACACATTTGAGCCAACACAAAAAGATATGATGAAATTAGCAGATGCCGATATATTTTTCTATATAGGCTTAGGACTCGAAGGCTTTGTTGAAAATGCCAAAAAGACTCTAGCTAATGAAGATGTAACAATGGTAGCAACTGCAGATCAGGTTACAGATGAAAAATTAGCTATGAGTACAGGTCACTCACATGATGATGAAGAGGAAGCACATCATGATCACGAAGATGAAGACGGACACGGACATGATGACCATGATCACGGTAATGTAGATCCACATGTTTGGCTATCTCCAACTATCAGTCAAGACTTAGCACTTTCCATAAAAAACACTCTAGTTGAAAAAATGCCAGAACAAGAATCTACATTTACAGCTAACTACGAGGCATTGGTAAAAGAACTACAAGATTTAGACAATGAATTTAAAGCTATGGCTGATAAAGCGCAAGAGAAAACGTTCTTCGTATCTCATGCAGCATTTGGCTATATCGCAGGACAATACGGCTTAAAGCAAGTTCCAATAGCCGGTTTAAACTCACAAAATGAGCCTTCTCAAAAAGAACTTACGGCGATTGTTGATAAAGCAAATAAATTGCATATTCACTACATTTTATTCGAGCAAAATGTCTCTTCTAAATTAGCTGAAGTTATCCAAAAAGAGGTTGGAGCAGAGTCTCTCGTCTTGCATAATTTAAGTGTTTTAACAGCAGATGATGTAAAGAATAATGAAACATACTTCACCCTTATGAAGAGAAATATTAAAACTTTAAATACTGCAATCAATTATTCCTCGGAATAATTGCGTCCGGAATCGGCTTTGTGCTTGCACAAAGAGCTCCTTTCCGATTCCGTGACATCCGCCGGAGGCTTTAACTTCTTTCAGTGGGTGTTTGGACACCCGCTGAAAGAAGTTAAACGAACACAAATAAATGAGTAAGGAGGTGCCCCGAACATAGTATGGGGCACCTCCTTTATTATGACGTACTTTTCTTGTGGCATTCGTTTTCCCGCTCTATAAATACTAATTAGCCCTTTTTTCTTATGGATAGCGTTTTGTTTTATCTTTCCATTATCCTTTATTTGGGCTATTATACTTTCTAAAATAATTGGTTCCCATTCATTTAAATACACCTGAACAGAATTATCGCTTTTATTACCTTTTAAAAGCAATCTAGGCTGTTCTATTAATTGTTTTACTGTTTGTTTATTTTTACTTAAAATGGAAAGCCCTTTATCAAAGGTAAATTGACCATCCAGTATTGGTTTTGTAAGAACTTCAACCTTATCCGTTTTTTGCAAATCAAAATAGGCTTCACTTGTAGCGGCTGGGAAACTCGTGTAGTCCCAAGAGTGATCCTGAGCTAATTGGCGATCAGACACTAAAAAATAATTATAACGGACCTCACCCTTACGATCAGGCAATGGATCATCCCATGTAACATCGATATGATACCATTCATCATCAAGCTTCACTAAGACCCAGGCGTGTAGTTGTTCCCCTACTTTTCCTGGTACATATTGTACCTCAAAGCCTAGCTTCTCTAGCATTCGATAAAGCACTAGAGCATATGCCTGACAAACTCCCTTGTTCTCAGTAAGCAATGTGTAGGGAGAATACTGACTTCCTTTCGTTTCCTTCGAATATTCAGCAGTTAGAACGATAAAATCATGTGCAGCCTGTATTTTCTGCAATTCACTTAATCCATGCATAGGTGTAATAATATTCGTCAAAGTCTGTTCTACAAATGCCTCCTCTTCCTGTGAAATATGATAGGTAAACTCAAAACTAATGACAATATTATTGGCATAGCCATCATATTTCCATTTAAAACTAGAAATATTGGCGTAAATATATGGATCTTGAATAGCATGTTTAATAAGCTCTGATAGTTCATCTTTTATTTCCGACGTATTACCAGTATAACGAATATCAAATTCAGTAGATAATTGCATGACTTGTTTTTGAATTAGATGTTGTAGTGTTTCTATTGTATTGGCCGTTGCGATATTCTTTTGTTCATAGTTTGCGAATACTTGCACATGACTCATTTGTAGAACAAATAATATAATGACAACATTATATATATATTTTCTCATATGAGTCTTTCTCCTTTATTAACTAGTTTATGCCTGTCATTTCTTATTATGTTAATGAATGATTAATTTAATCCTAAAAGTTTACTCTTAAAACGAATAAAGAAGGCTTCTTTGAAACGAAATATATAAGGACAATTAGAAAGCCTGTATCGTTGATTACAAAGTAATCATTGATACAGGCTTTTTATAATACTTATTCAATTAATGCCCTGTTAGTTTAAGTGAATTTTCTCACAAATTGTATGATATTATACAGTTGAATAGAAAGACAAATTAGAATTTGGAGGTTCAATATGAAAAGTGAAGATAAACAATATGCTTTAACTGTTATTACTAATATATTAAAAGTAATGCACAGTAAAGAATATGAAAACATTTTAAATTATGTGGATGAATCTGAAGTGGATGATATTGGTGAGTTATTCTATTATGTCCAAGAAACATTAAACTTAAATAGATTTGATTCATTTGATGAATTTGGCGCTCCATGTAATTTCCACCCAAAATACGAATATTCACAAATCAACTTCTATGAATTCAATGATAACAGTGGATTTGCTGTTGATTATGATTTAACTTCAAATTCAAAATTGGCAGATATGTGTTTACAAATGGAGTTTTTATATACGGATGATGGATTAAAAAGTGTTTTTATCACAGTTGACCCACAGTAAAACAAGATTCAGAAGTTCGACTTTTGGTTGAATTAGCGAATAAAATCAAGAATTAACAACTTATAAATCTAAATATGAAAAGGAGAACATATGGAAATATACAACATTAATTTGAATATTCATTATTCTGCCCCACAAGAAGTTTGGGATAAGTTGGAGTGTTTATATAGAGAAATGCCTAACTGGAACAACTTTGTAAACGGCTTTCCACAGTGGTATGGTTCAGATGGTAAATTGATAGAAGTAAGTATTGAATCAAGTGGATTACAATTCTATGCTAAATTACCATCAGAAGAATGGAATGAATGGATTGCATTATTTAAGAATAGAGCTACAAAATTATTGGGATATGAAATTGGCGAACCAGAAGACGGTTTTGAATTTCACTATTATGATTAACCCTTCAAATTCCAAGTTGTCCATAAGCTTAATTTGAAAATACATAAGACACTTCGGTGTCTTTTTTATATCATCGACAATTCTTCCAATCACACCTAATTGCTATTCAACTAACCTGCACCGTTAGTTGAATAAGAACAAGGTGAAACCTCTGTGGAATCCCATCTTATCTTGAAGTAAAGCACCCGTTCGCCATCCATGTAGCGCAAAAACCAGCGCTACACCACAGAAAATGAAAGATGATTAAATTCTTTCATGGGAGTTTAAAAAGAACTTTAGTTTCTAAATAAAGCGATATTTACGTGAAAATTGCGTGATGACCAAAATAATCGTTAACCCAACAACGAGATACCACATTATATGAAAAGGAACTATGAACATTAATACACCAAATAACATAGCTGTTAAAGTGCTAACTGTAATTAATTGTATACTCGTAAATTTATCTTTAATAAAATAATATAAAGTGAGTGGTATCGCTAAAGTAAATATCGGAATATAAATTGTTATAATAGATATTTTAATAAGGGATATTGAAAGTACTGCTATTACGAAGCCTATTGACGTAGCAAGAGTTCTTCCTACAAATGCTTTACCTGAAAAATAGCCGTATAGCAGAATAAACATAATCGTTAAACTGGCACAAATTCCCGTTATTAAAACAAATGAATGGCCTATGACGAAAGCAGCCATTGAGAAACAAACTAAAGAAACGAATGGCAACAGCAATATTGAAGGATTTTGCACTTTTTCTATATTCATTACATTTGTAAAACCTACAAGACATAATAACGTAAACGGAATCGTCAAATATCCTAATTCAAAGTGATTACCTAGATTAATATCACTAACCTCAAGTTTGCCGACCATTATTATTACAAGTGATGCACAAATTTGACCAATCATCCCCCAAATGCTTGATAATTTAAAAGCTTGCGTAAGCTTATCTGTAATTACAATTGAAACGATGCCAATTAATAAAGCTAAATATAACAAGTTTTACCTCCCGAAATAATTTATTAAAAATACTAAAAGTTAAATATTACTACCCAAATTATACAACATATGGAAAAATAACTAAATACAATAGTGATGCTTATTGAACTAAACTGCTTCGTTAGTTCAATAAAGAAAAAAAGAGCTGCATATGCAACTCAATGATCTTCAAGTAAAACCCCCGTTACTTTAAGTGCAAACTTTCACAATCATATTTAATAAAACAACAGTTGTTAAGCCAACTCTTGTTTACTTAAATTTCCAAAGCAGGTTTTAATGCTTCCCATTCTTCTCTTAAAATGCCCATACGAATAGAATCATAATAATTGTCTTCATAAAAGCGTACTTTTCTGATACGAGCTTCCATTTGCATACCTAATTTCTCTCCAACCCGGATCATTCTATCATTCCCTGACCAAGTAGTTAAACCTACTCTGACAAGTGGTAATGAATTAAATATATGATTAAGCCAAAGTTTTAGAGAACGAGTCCCTATTCCTTTATTCCAATTTTGACCTTCGTGTATAACAATACCTAATTCCAACCAGACACCTTGTTCATCTTCAAAATAATAAGAAACAATCCCACATACGACTTCATCTACTGTGATAACCCACATATTCTCTTTACCAACCCATGTTGGTGCAGTTTCCATGAATTTTCCAAACGTAATGGATTTATGCGGAAAGTAAGGTGCATCCCATTTCTTCCATTCTGGTGCATCTTCTTTATAAATTAACTCCCATAGTTTCGATAAGTCTTGCTTCTCAATTGGACGGATTATTAATTCGTTATCTTTATACATACAATTCCTCTTTTCAATAATTTTTAAATTCATTGATTGAAAAGAAGATTCCCTCTACTTTTCAATCACCTTGTTGAAATGAATGTGTTTCATCTTTATCACACCTTTCCTTGTAATGTTATTATTGTATCATTTAACCAATTTCGATTAAATAAATTTTGTTAACCTGATCAAAATTCAATAAAAGAGAGCATTAATCTTTCTTGGTCAACGCCCTTGCTAGTTAGAAATATAGAAGCAAACTAAAAGAGCAAACGCAGATTCAAGGAAAGTTATTATTGCACTCATTCTTGGATTTACTTTTAATTCAGAAATACCTATCACTAACCCCATTGACGCTACTCGCTATTCTGCGTTGGAGAGCATCAAGCAACTTCCTCCATTTATATTGCCTGCTGCTACGTTAGCACTACGCTTCCGAGCAAAAAACATCTGTTGGCCCAAGTAGCTCATCTGACATCCCCAGGAAGCTTTGCTCTGCGCAAATACGAAGCGTCAGCAACAAATGGTTTATCTGTGCGAAAGCGAAGCGTCAGCAACAAATGGTTTATCTGTGCGAAAGCGAAGCGTCAGCAACAAAGCGCTCAATCGGTACGGAAATCACCCACTCGTTTTGCCGAAGATCCATACTTGATAATTGTTTTTCACCAACACGAAAAGAAGCCATCTTATCAACGAAGGCTTCTTTTTGTTATTAGTTCATTAATTTTCTACGAAGTAATTTGTTGGCACCGTTTCGAGGGAGCTCGTCCGTAACAATAATTTCTTTTGGTATTTTATATTTCGCAAGCTTCTTTTGACAAAATGCTTGTATTTGCTCTACCTGTACTTCTTCTTTTAATACAACAAAGGCGATTGGTACTTGCCCCCACGCATCATCATCGATTCCACATACTCCCGCTTCCTTAACAGCAGGGTGTGTAAGTAGTACATTTTCGATTTCAGCAGGATAAATATTTTCGCCACCTGAAATAATTAAATCAGCCCGACGATCAATGACAAATAAATAACCATCTTCATCTATATAACCAATATCCCCCGTATGGAGCCAGCCATCAATCGTTGCATCTTTTTGAGCAAAACGACCAATGTACCCTGGTGTAACATGTGGGCCACGTATGCAAATTTCTCCTTCACCGTTGTCATTTGGCTCAGCAATGCGAATTTGATTAAAAAATAATGGTTTTCCCGCAGAACCAATTTTTTGCATCGCATCTTCATTTGCTAATGTTGCAGTTTGTGACGAGGTTTCAGTCATACCATACGTTTGAGCTACAGCTAAATTTAATGCATGCGCTCTCTTTAAATAATCTTCTGGCACTGGTCCACCACCTGCTAGCATCATTTTAAATTTCGGTGAGGCTTGTGCGTTTTTCTGTTCAAGGGTATGTAAAATCCTTTCCAATGTGACAGCGACTACCGACATATGTGTAACCTCGCCATCCATTATATTTTGGGAAATGACTTCTGCATCAAATTGATCATATAAATGCACTTTATTGCCGTACAATAGTGAGCGCACTAAAATAGAAAAGCCACTAATATGAAAAAGTGGTACCGCACATAACCATGTATCCTCTGCATGCAAACCTATATTTAAAACGGAGGCCGTTGCACTTGCCTGGTGATTTCCGACTGTTTGACAAACGCCCTTTGGAAAACCAGTCGTACCAGATGTATACATAATCGATGTTGTTTGGTTTAAAGACCATTCTTTCGTAATATCAATAGCCGCTTCTGTACTTTTTTCTATAGTAGAAAATAAATAATAAGACGTATGTGATGGTAATTTTTCTATATCCTCATCGGCAATTAATACCGCCATAGCCTCTGAATCCTCTAGCTGATAGGCAATTTCATTCTGTGTTAGCCTACGATTTAGCATAACCATTTCGCATTGTAAATGCATACACGCGTACATCATAATGACAAGGGAAGGCTTACTCGGACCCATTATTGCAATACGGTCCCCTTGTTTTATATCCAGTGCTGTAAGTTGACGAGCACGTTTCAACGATAAATCATTTAATTCTTGAAACGTCCAAGTCTGCCCATTATATGTTAAACCGTTTCGTAAAGGTGTTAAATACGCTCGCTGTAAAATCCAATTTAAATACATCTCATTATTCCTCCAATCAGCCTTAATCTTACCGCTTTATCGCATCATCCGTCTATTCGGTGCTCTGACATAGGGTTTTTGCCGCTTTGGCGTGCGGTTCCACTGCAAAGCATGGTGTTCCGACTCTAATGCATGGGTTCCGTCGCTTATGCATGGGTTCCGCTGCTAATGCACGGGGTTCCGCCGCTAACGCACCCTCTTCCGCCGCTAACGCACCCTCTTCCGCCGCTAACGCACGCCTTTCCGCCGATAACGCACGCCTTTCCGCCGATAACGCACCCTCTTCCGCCGCTAACGCACGCCTTTCCGCCGATAACGCACCTTGTGCCGTCGCTCTAGCAAGTCTATCCGTCTCGGCCCTTTAGATATACAAAAAGCTCGTATCTCATTAAGATACGAGCCGTTTAAACGTTTCAGGTAATCAAGGGAATCTTGGGAATTGACCGAAATCTGGTTGACGTTTTTCTTTGAATGCGTCACGACCTTCTTTAGCTTCATCTGTTGTGTAGTAAAGAAGAGTAGCGTCGCCAGCCATTTGTTGAAGACCAGCTAAACCGTCTGTATCTGCATTCATTGCTGCTTTTAAGAAGCGTAGAGCAGTTGGAGACATTTGTAGCATTTCTTCACACCATTGTACAGTTTCATCTTCTAATTGCTCATAAGGAACAACTGTGTTAACTAATCCCATATCAAGTGCTTGTTGTGCATCGTATTGACGGCAAAGGAACCAGATTTCACGCGCCTTTTTATGACCGATAATACGTGCAAGATAGCCTGAGCCATAACCAGCATCGAATGAACCAACTTTTGGTCCAGTTTGTCCAAAGCGAGCGTTATCAGCAGCAATTGTTAAGTCACAGACAACGTGTAATACGTGTCCTCCACCGATTGCATAACCTGCAACCATCGCTACTACAGGTTTTGGAATAACACGGATTAAACGTTGTAAATCAAGAACGTTTAGACGTGGGATCTCATCTTCACCAACGTAGCCGCCATGACCGCGTACTTTTTGGTCTCCACCTGAACAGAAGGCATGCTCACCTTCACCAGTTAAAATGATAGCTCCAACATTTTTATCATCACGTGCACGTGAAAAAGCATCGATCATTTCCATTACCGTTTTTGGTCGGAATGCGTTGCGCACTTCTGGACGGTTAATCGTAATTTTTGCGATACCGTTATAGAACTCATACTTAATGTCTTCATAAGTATGTAAACTTGTCCATTGACGTGTCATTGAATTGCCTCCTAATAATTAAATTCGTCTCGTTCAAAATCGAGACGATAACGTAAAAATTATATTACGTTAAATACTCCTCTACTATTGTAGCAAACTCAGCGGGATTTTCCACATGAATTGCATGTCCAGCGTCATTTACTGTCGTATGTTTGGCATTTTTTAATAATGCTTTCATTTCTAGTGCAATTTTACAAAATTTATCATCTAGTGAGCCTGTCATTAAAAGTACAGGAAATTCAAGCTTCTCCAATGCCATCCAATTTGATGGTTGACTTCCTGTACCAATGCCTCGTAAACTACCTGCCAAGCCTTCTTCCTTCTGAGAAAGTCGTTCGAACCTAATCGCTTCTTGCACATTGTGTGATAAACACTTTTGAGATTCAAACAAAGGAATGTTTTCCCATGCATTGACAAATGATAACAATCCATTACTAATTATTTTTTCAGCAAGAGCGTTATCCCTCTCACAACGTTCAGAACGTTCCTTTGCAGTTCGTAAACCTGGTGAAGCACTTTCTAAAATCAGCTTTTCAATTCGTTCAGGATAGGAGATTGCATACGATAATGCAACTCTCCCTCCCATTGAATAGCCTAGCAGCATAAATTTTTTGAGCTGTAGCTGGCCAAAAACTTCCTCTAAATCTTGGATTTGTTCTTGCATAGAGAAACGACTAATTTGTTGAGGTATAACGGTTTGGCCATGCCCAATTAAATCGATGGCAATAACTCGTACACGAGGTAGAGCCTTCGCTAAATTTCGCCATGTAGCCGTACTACCTGTAAAACCATGCAATGCCACGAGCGTTTGCTCCGCTTCTTCATTCCAGATTTCTACGTATGTTTCAAGCCCTCGAATCATTAGCTTTGCCATGCTTTTAACCCTACGTTAATGCGATTCCATAGTGCTCGATGCGCATACACATTTTCCTCTCGATTCGTGAAAATTTCAATTAAGCGCATTGGTCGTTTTTTCATCGTAGTGAACTTTACTGATAGCTCTGAAATATCATCTACTCGTATATAATCCATATCGTACATATTGGCAATATCATGGAATTTAAGGGCAGTTGGCGTACCAAATAAATCTTCATAATGTGCCTCAACTGTAGATTGTGGTAAATAAGAGAAAATACCGCCGCCATCATTATTCATAACGATCATTGTCAAATTGCATTCCTGGTATCTTGAAGCAATGAGACCGTTGACATCATGTAAAAAGGCTAAATCGCCAATAAGCAAGTAGGTTTCACGGTTATTTCCTTGACTAAAGCCCATTGCAGTTGATACGACACCATCAATACCATTCGTTCCACGATTCGCAACAATTCGAATATCCTTCTGTGTCGCCATTAAAAACGTATCAATATCACGCACTGGCATACTGCTACTAACAAAAATATCACTGCCATTAGGAATCATTTTTAGTAATCGACTTACCATTGCTCCCTCATCAATCGCACCGTCAGCATAATGTTCAATATACTCAAGTGCAATATCATTAGCATCTTGCCACTCAGCTAAATACTCTGTCTCAAGTGCTGTTTCAGAGATTTCTAATTGCGTGAGCCACTCACCAATACTTGCATGAACAAAATGAGTAGACACACCTGTAGAATCACGGAACATCGGATCTTCATCGACAACAATATACGTATTAGGCTGAGATTTAGTAATAAATTGCATAATAAATTTAGAAACAGGCTGTGCTCCTAAACGTAGCACCGTATCTGGTTCAACTAATGCTTTAAAATCTTCACTTTTCATAATGGCATCATACGTCGTGATCATATAAGGCAGACAATCTTCTGGTACAGATGACCGCATATTAGATAAACTCTCTACAATGACCGGCCATTTTAATCGGCGAACAAACTCCCACATAATTGTTAAATCTGTACCAAGCGGTAGCTCACCAATAATAACAAAACCTCTTTTAGTTGCACTTAAAATCTCCGATAGCTCTTGTTGAGTCTCCTTTGAAGGTACTAACTGACCCATACTGCTATGCTTAAATGTCACTTCTGGAAGTTCCTCTCGAAAATCAATCAACAACGGTTCTCTGAACGGTACATTAATATGCACTGGTCCAAATGGTGCGCTCATCGCCACCGCTACCGCACGTGCAATATGACGCTCAATAAACGGCAATGTTGGTGCAGCACCATCTGCCAAAGGGAAATCCACGCTCCATTTGACATTTGTACCATATAAATTCGGCTGATGAATAGCCTGTGGTGCACCCACCTCTCGCAATTCATGTGGACGATCAGCTGTAATGACGATTAACGGTACACGAGCATAGCTTGCTTCAACAATGGCAGGAAAATAGTTTGCCGCAGCTGTTCCCGATGTACATAAAAGAACAACAGGTTTTGCTGTAGCCTTTGCAATTCCTAGCGCAAAAAAGGCAGCCGATCGTTCATCAACTTGACGATACATTTGGAGCTGTTTGGTTGAAGCAAATGCATAAGCTAAAGGTGTCGAACGTGAACCAGGGCTGACAACAACGTTCTCAACACCAGCTTGCACTAGTGATGCTACCATTTTATAAACATAATCCGTTAAAATTTTCCGTTCACTCATGTAATTGTCCTCCTAGCGCACGAAGCATTGGACGGAATTTCACTAATGTTTCCTCATATTCAGATTGTGGCTCTGAATCTGCTACAATACCGCCACCAGCATATAAATAAGCTTTGTCCTTAAGTAAAGCAGCCGAACGAATGGCCACTGCAAATTCCCCATTGCCATCAGCATCTACCCAACCAATTGGAGCAGCGTAAAGCCCACGATTCATAGGCTCATACTTACGTATAGCTGCCATTGCCTCTTTCCTTGGCACACCGCCTAAAGCTGGCGTTGGATGTAAAGATTTTGTCAGTTGTAATATTGTTGCTTCATTATTTAACTGACCTTCAACAGGTGTATATAAATGTTGTATATCTCTAATTTTTAGTAAGCGTGGGCCATCCGGTATTGTCATCTCTACACAATTTTTACGGAATGTTTCCGCAATCATATCGACAACATATTGATGTTCGCCACCATTTTTCGAATCATTTAATAAGCTTTGTCCATAGGCTTCATCTTCCTCTGCTGTCTTACCACGTTTAATAGAACCTGCAACACAAGATGAAAAGGCTCGGCCCTCTTCTACTTTTACAAGACGTTCAGGGGACGCACCAAAGAACAATAATTCTTGACGTTCTAAACCAAATAAATAGCTTTCTGGCTGCTCATGAATAATTTGTGAGAGTACCTGTGGTGAAGAAACTTGTTCTTTAAATTGCAATGCTAGTGAGCGTGCAATAACGACTTTATCTGCCTTCTTCTGCTTAATCAATGCAGTTACTTGGTCAATCGAAGCTAAATACGGCTCCTTATATGGCTCAAAGTAACTTGTGATTTCAGGCTTTGCATACGTTTTCACTTCTTTTACTTGAGCAGCATGAATTAAATGATCTCGCTCTTTACGTAGCGCTTCGAGTTGGGACTCTGCCTGCTCATTTTTTGAAATAAGGTGAATACTTACAAACGCTTTGTCATCTCGGATAACAAGCTGGTATGTTGCGAGTGCAAAATAAGCCTCTGGAAAGTCTGTCCACTCCCCAGTTACTTCATTTTGTGGATCGAATGTAAATCCACCAAACAAAATTGGTTGTAGCTCGCTTTGTCCCTTCACACAGTTTTTCGTTAAATTTTTCCACTCTGCTTCTACTGCATCGAAGCGATTATTTTTGGCGTTATTTTGAATCGTATAGGCATGCCCTAGCCCTACTAATGTCATTGTTTTTTCTCTATTTTGCCAATAAAATCGTTCACCTTTATAATGCTCCTCGCCTGCTGCATAAAATGCGAGCGCCGATAAGCGACTAACTTCAATTGTTTCCATATAAAAATGAAGGCTTTGGCCCAAAGAGTCCACTTCTACTTCTGTGGCTTGGTACCACTTCTGTTGCATGAAAATTACCTCCGTTGTTGCAATGTACATAATGAATGACACACGGTATATTTTGTACTCGTTCTACACTTTCAGTCATAAATACTGCTTTGGCTTTTCTTTAGCACAATTGACCAAAACTTTGCATCATGAAATGAACGTTTGTACTTTTACCACATCATATTTTTCTGTTAAAATAGGGGTCATTTTTTATTTGCTAGCCTATTCTTCGTACTGTTGCTATTATCTTAATTATTGTTTTCAGTTCATAAATGCATGTTCTATTGTATCATTTTTTTTAACTTCTTTCAGCAGAAGACTCCCTCCTCTATAGGTGGTGAAATGAATGCGGATTTAAGCTACTTTTCAGCGGGTGTCCAAACAGCCGCTGAAAGAAGTTAAAAGCCTCCGGCGGATGTCACGTAATCGGAAAGGAGTTCAATATAGGATGTTAGCCTAAAATCATCGCATCCATGCGATAACGGCTAACTGACCTGCATCACGCAGGCCTAAGCACAAAGCCGATTCCGGACGCAATTATGCCAAGGCATAATTGATCTGAACTGTATATAATAAGCTGTGAACCTATCCATTTTCTCATTCTTCGTATAAAATAAGAATAGTCTACAACATTTGAAGGAGAGAAAGACCTTATGACCAAAGTCATTGAAGCTGATAGGGGTATTAAAGTTTGGTGGCATTTAACACGTCCTCACACTTTAACCGCTTCATTCGTTCCAGTATTTTTAGGAACAGCTATTGCTTTAGCAATTGAAAAACAAACAATTGATTTTGGACTATTTTTTGCTATGCTCATTGCAAGTATGCTTATACAAGCAGCAACAAATATGTTCAATGAATATTACGATTACAAACTAGGATTAGACAATGAAAATTCTGTCGGCATCGGCGGAACGATTGTGCGTCACGGTGTTCAACCAAAAACAATTATGATGATTGCCTTAAGCTTCTATGCAATCGCTATGTTGCTTGGCATTTACATATGTGCCTCAACTTCTTGGTGGCTTGCTGCTGTCGGGCTTGTTTGTATGCTTATTGGTTTTTTATACACTGGCGGACCTTATCCAATAGCCTATTCACCATTTGGAGAAATTGTATCTGGCGCTGTTATGGGAATGGGGATTGTCTTAATCGCCTTTTATATTCAAACGCTTACTGTGACATTAGACGCTGTTTTGCTTTCAGTACCAAGTATGATTTTAGTTGGAGCTATCATGCTGTCCAACAATATCCGTGATATCGTAGGAGATACAGAGGGTGGTCGACGAACGCTTGCTATTTTAGTAGGTCGAGATAATGCCATTTCTGTGCTATCTGGCTTTTTTATCGTTTCGTATTTATGGGTAATTGCTCTTGTAGCCATTGATGGTATTACTTTTTGGGCTCTAATCATTTTCTTAAGCGTTCCAAAGCCACTTCGTGCGACTCAAATTTTCCGCGATAAAAAAGAAGCGAAAGAAGTTATGCCTGCGATGAAATTTACAGCGCAAACAAATACATTCTTCGGCTTCCTCTTAGGAATCGGTTTATTAATTCAATATTTCTTTTATTAAAAATGTAGCAGCCTTAACGGGCTGCTACATTTTTTACATAGCATCTAAAATTCTCACTTGCAATACCACGAATTTCTTCGGTTGAAAAATGTTCACGTAACGCCTCTAACAAATTTTGTGCCTCTCCTGCGTGTGCTAATCCTTTTACAGTAGCATCTATTCCATCGAAATCTGAACCTAGTCCAAGGTGCTCTACCCCTACTATATTCGCTAGATGCTTCACATGCGCTACTAAATCCTCCATCGTAGCATTGTCATGGATAAAAGGCGGATAGTAAACGACATGAATATGCCCTCCATGCTCGATAAGTGCTTTTGCCTGAGCGTCCGTTAAATTTCTTGGATGATCGCAAAGTGCACGTGCATTACTATGGCTCGCAATGATATGCTTCGCTAGTGGTAAGACATCCCAGAAACTCTGTTCATTTAAATGCGAGACATCGATAATAATATCTCGCTTATTTAGCAAGTCTATAACCTCTTTACCAAATGGTTTTAAACCAAGGTTTGCATCCTGTTCAGCACCGTGGGCCACAGCATTTTCCTCATTCCACGTTAAGCCAACTAACTTCACACCTGCATCTAATATTGCAGCAAGCTTTGCTAAATCTTCGCCGATTGGACCACAGCCCTCTAAGCTTAAAATTGCACCAATTTCATGCGGAGCTAAAGTATCTAATTGCGACCAATCCGTAATATGCACCATGCCCTCAGTTTGTAATACATGTGTATGGAAGGCTTCAATTTGCCGCACTGCCTCTAAAAATCGCATGCTTTGCGGAATTTTAGGATTAATAAAAATAGCAAATACTTGTGCCTTAACCTGCCCTAATTGTAATCTCTGTCGATTGGCTTGCAAACGTACATCATCTTCAAATTTTGCCGCTTCTAAAGTTGTTAATTTCGATAGAGCATCGCAATGTAAATCAATTATGTCCATATCCTCACCCCATACAGCTATTATAATACCTGTGAGTGAAAATGCTTACTAACTTTTATCTTGAGGAGTGTCAGAAGAGCCGAATTCCTCAAGTTCTATGAAATCATCCGATCTTGGCGTAGAAGACAACACATCTTCCTCTACTGGTCTTAAATTTTCTTCTTTGTGCTCAGCATGTTCAACACATGTCAATGCTTTCGGCATAGCTTCTAAGCGACCTATAGGAATCTCTTCACCACATACAGCGCATTTACCATACGTACCATCCTCCATCGCTTTTAGTGCAGCCTTTATTTCCTCAGCATCATCACCCCTGTGCTCATCAATCGCCATTTCCGTTAGCTGATCCGTTAAGTCACTCGCATTGTCAGCTGGATGATTATCATAATTAGACAGCTCTGTAGCTTGTGGACGCTCTGATTCCTCAAGTTGCTGTTCTATTTCCTGTAGTTCCTGCTCTAATTGCTTTCTTAATTTTTCCATTACTTGTGGGTTCAAAAAAATCTCCTCCTCATGCCTTCATTTTTTCCTAAATTAATATTTCTAAAACACTAAAGCATAAAGAGGAGTTATTTATTTTGTTTAATTAAAAATCGTCACTTCCTGCGACAACAGCTAACTAACCTGCATCATGCAGACCTAAGCACAATTCAAAATCCTGACGCATTGTTTTCTGTAGCGAAAGCACAGCGACAGCTACAAAATGTTTTCTGTAGCGAAAGCAAAGTGTCAGCTACAATTACGCCAAGGTGAAACTGATGATGGCATCATGTAAAAATTGTGCCGCTCCTTTAGAAACGCGCTCATCGTAATATGCAGAAAAGCGTTCATCCGCTATATACATCTGAGCTATATCTGCATGTGCCTCTTTAGAATATTGTGACCATGTAAAACTAAGCCAGCGCTTATGAAGCTCTGCAACCTCCATTGCCACATCATTGTTTGTATCGCCGATTTCCATCGCTTCTTTTAAACGATTAAATAATTGCTGTTCTAGCTGTTGCATTGCTTCATACTGTTCCTCTGTCATATTCATTACCTTTGCATTCGATGTATCAACCGTTTTGTCACCATATTTTGCACGAATTTCTTGACCATATTGCTTTTCATTTTCCGCGATTAGCTTCTCTTTTAGTCCATTAAATTTTTCTTCATTTGCCATTGGTTGTTCCTCCTCAATAGATTGAATGGTTTTTTCTACTGTTTGTAATATCTTTTCCAGCTGCTCCTTGCGTTTCAGTAAAGCAGTACGATGGGTTTTCAGTGCCTCTGTATGTTGAAAATCAGGCGCTTGAATAATTTCCTTAATTGTTGCTAGCTTCATATCTAATGCTCTATAAAATAAAATTTGCTGGAGCATATCAACTTCAAACTGTTCGTAAAATCGATAGCCCGCCTCATTCGTTCTTGCAGGCTTTAGTAATCCAATTTCATCATAATAACGCAGTGTTCTTGTGCTAACCCCAGATAATTGAGCAAGCTCTTGAATTGTATATTCCACATTTTTCACCTCCACTAATGCTACTGTAAATGTTTACGCAACGTTAAGGTCAAGAAAAAAATCAAGAAAAATTGGCTCATTACCATAACGTCGGGTTGATTTCCGTTCCGACTAGGCGCGTCGTAAATGAAAAAAGCAAACTAGAACATTTTATTATCACTAGTTTGCTACTTTCATTAAATTTCGGAATACTTACCATGCCACACAATATTTCTGTAGTTTTCTACATCTGTGTCACCTTCAGTGTTAATAAACAATACCCGAGAATCTTCATCTAATTGTAATGTTTCCTTCAGTTCTGTATATTGCTTATTCGTCATCAACTCATAAAAACATCCAACCGGGGCAGCTCCCGATTCTCCAGCAATAATTCGTGCATCTGTCGCTAGCGGATTCCCTAGAATGCGCATACCTGTTGCAGCAACTTCCTCATCACAGCAAATACTTACTTTCGTATAAGTCTTTAACAGGCCCCAAGCAAGCGGATTCGGCTCACCACAAGCAAGACCTGCCATAATTGTTTGCATCTCTCCACCAACCGTTACAAACTGTTCATCTCCTGCTTTAAAGCTTTCATAATAGCAATTCGCTACAAAAGGCTCCACTAAGACAAATGTAATCTTTTGCTCATAATATTGTTGTAAGAAAGCTACAACTGCCCCTGCAAAAGATCCAACCCCAGCTTGTAAAAATACATGGGTAGGTGCTTTTTCCAACTGCTCAACGGCTTCTTTTATTAGTGTTGTATAGCCTTGCATAATCCATAACGGAATTTCCTCATAGCCTTCCCACATCGTATCTTGAATAACGATCCATCCATTTTCTATTGCTAGTTGTGACGTATAACGAACGGTATCATCATAATTCATTGTCGTTATTTCAGCATATGCACCTTCATTTTTAATATTTTGGAGACGTTCCTCTGCACTACCAGCTGGCATGTAAATACGGGCTTTCAAACCTAGTTCTCTAGCAGCCCATGCCACTCCACGACCATGATTGCCATCTGTCGTTGAAATAAACGTTAAATCCCCAAGCTGCTCCTTTACTTCAGGTGATTTAAGTTGCTCAAACGATAGCTCATCAATATTTCTATCTAACTTTTTGGCAACGTACTGCCCAATTGCATACACGCCACCTAATACTTTAAATGCATTTAAGCCAAATCGATAAGATTCATCTTTTACAACAATTTTTTGTACCCCAACGAATGATGCAAAAGCATTTAAACAACGCAATGGCGTGCTTTCAAACTTCTCATATGTACGCTGAAATTTACCAACACGATTTACTTGTTCCGATGAAAAATGACGTAGAAAAGGTTCTACTTGTTCTACATTCTTCTGTAACAAATATTGTTGGTTGTTAGTCCACAATAATTTCCTCATTCATATCCCCCTAGTGCTTGTTCTATTTTCATCTTAGCTTATAGATTCGCAAAACAAAACCATATTACATACTTTATTAAAAAAAGAAAAATTTGAATCCTTTTGATAAGGTTTATCGTATATCTACTAATATATTCAACAGGAGGGATATAATGGGTAATGTTTATAAGATAGCGATAATTGGGGGAACAGGGAAAGTAGGAAGGCATATAGCAACTCAAGCAATACAAAAAGGATATCATGTTCGGATGCTTGTTAGAAATCCTGAAAAGTTACAGTATAAAAATGATGCTATTGAAATAGTAAAAGGGCAGGTACAGGATATAGAAAACATCCGAGAACTTCTTAAAGATTGTCAAGTTGTTATTAATACATTTGGTCAACCAACTAAAGAGGAACCTATATATAGCGAAGTTACAAATAATATTTTTAATGTGATGAAAGAATTAAACATTAGTCGTTATATAGGTGTTTCAGGTGGTTCTCTAACGATTAAAGAGGATAAAAAAAGCATGATGAATCGTTTAGGAGCAAAGATATTTGAAGTATTCCTTTCAAAAATGATGCAAGATAAAAAATTAGAATGGAAATTTTTATCAAATAATAAACAGATCAAATGGACACTAATTAGATTACCGTTTGTAAAAGATAGTTTAACATCCAATCAGATAAAGGAAAACCTGACGGATATGCCTGGTACAAAAATTACGAATCAAGATATAGCCACTTTTATCATTGATCATATTGATAATACAAAATACGTACATAAAGCACCGTTTATCTCCCATTAGATATAAGAAAATAGCATGCTGAGTATATATCCAGCATGCTATTCTTTATAGTTAAAGACAAATATTATTTCATAGGAAATTCTTGCTTAATCCCTTTTTATTTATCTTTGTACTGTAATTGTTTGGGAAGTGAAATCTAATTTATTCCCATTAAAATCCATAATTTCATTACGCGGTGAAGTTTGAATCGTAACACTTCTGCCGTTTTCAAATAAATAGCCATTCTGAGGTATTGTAATTAATACTCTATCATTACCTTGTGAATAGGTAGTTGCTGCTACCGAAGAACCATTCACTGTAATATTAAAATCCAAATTATTAACGTTTGTTACTGGTTCACTGAAAACAAGCTCTAATGTTTGTGAATTGCTGACATTAACATTCACAACCTTTGGTGCAATATTTTCTTTAAGGTTAATGGATGTTCGCACCTCGTCAAATGATTCCATAGAGTTTGCTGCTCTTAAGCCTTTAATCGTAAAGTTTCGTGCGCCATTAAAATAATTTGAATCCTTTTTTAATGTGAGCTTAATACGATTTAAATTGGATCCTTCTACAACAGCACTTTCTATCTGAGCATTATCAATACTATAATTTTGAACATTTTGAGCAAGTGCAGGATCAACAGGATAATTGAAATTTAAATAAACAATATTATTATCTTTAATAGAATAATCTGTTGCAGATGTTTGAATTGCATTGTATTGTGATAAAGCTAATTTATTGCCATTTATATTTAAATCACCATTACGTGTAAATTTAACATTTTGCACTTCAGTGGCTGGCACACCGTATAAATTGGTAACATTAAATAAATTTAATTTGCCATCGTAAAGAGCTCCTTTTGTATCATACATGCCTAGCAGTCCTGCCATTTTAACACGTAATTTCGTAGGTTGATCTTTTACGGTCTGAATATCACTTTGGGGTCCTCTTGATACCTCATATAAAATGTAATTATTCGTGAATTTCCCAGTAAATGACGCTTTTGCGTTAACGCCTAACTGTACTGGCTTATCGAAAGTTAATTGTAAATATTCTACACTATCCTCGTAAACAATTTCAGAATTCGTTAGGGCCGGCGCTTTATCATCTCTTATAAAGTTATACGCTGTTGAGAATGTTGCCGTTTCACCTGATAAGTCAGTAATTACTCGACCAGAAGCTGTACCGATCGTTGTAATTCCTTGAAGCGAGCTTTTTGAATCTACCGTAACATTTAATAAACGACCATTTTTAGGATCTTTCTCTACTGAATTCACAGAAATTGAAGTCTGACCGCTTTTGACTGAAAGATCATATGGATAAAGTGGTTGAATCTCCTCTGAGAACAATAGCTGGAACGTATTCGGTCCAGTTTGTGTAACAGAAGAAAACGTCGGTGGAACACCATCCTTATCTCCCTTTTTCACTGTTACAGTAGAAGGGTTTGGTGAAATTATGTTCCCTGCCATATCTGTTGCCGCTACGAATGTAATTTGAACAGCTGTACCAGGGTCTAAATACTTACCATTCATGGTTGCAGCTGATAAGTCAAATGTCGCTTCAGTTGAGTTTTGCTCAATGCTTCCAACTACATTCGATACCTTTGTACCATTTGCTAATGTAAATTGAATGCGTTCATTTGGAAATGCTGCCATTGGCTTAGAAAACTGCACTTTAACGATTGAAGAATTTTTTCCTTGCGTTGTTCCTAAAATCGTAGGCGCTTGTGTATCTCCAGCAATAACAAAATTCGCATCTGCATTTTGAAGCACTGTGCCCTTTTCAGATTTAATGTTGCTGAACACATAACGATGTGTACCTTTTAATGGTTCATTCATTGTAAAAGTGATTGATTTTTTATCAGCGCTGATTTCTGTTTTTACAACTGATAGAGCTCTTAAAGTATCCACATTAGAGAAAGCTACAACATTATCCTGTAATTTCCCATCTGCTTTTAACACAGAAAGTGGGTCAATTGCTTGGTTGAAGACAACTTTAATCTGAGAAGCATTAATTCCCTCAATTGATTGTACATTTAACTCATTCACTTCATATGTAACAACAGCGGAATATGGTTTGTCATTAATTTTGAAATCTACCTTCGTTTCCACATTTTCAGTAAGTGGAGTCGCTAATGTTACCTTATGGCTTGTCCCATCTGTTAATGTTACCTGTAGTGTTTTTGCATCTATAACTTTAACTGTTTGGATGGCCACTTCAGGACCCCTTACCATTTCACCGATATTCGTCATTGAACGATGTAAAAACGATGAAAATTGACCACGTGTTAGTGTGTTTTTCGGATTAAATGTCTTTACATTTGTAATTTTGGCATATTCTAATGCGATGATGGCCTCATGATTTTCTGGTGAAGCTACTTTTAAATCTGTAATAGAAGATTTAAAGTTTTCTTTTTTATACATCGCAATTAAATCGATATCGTAAACTTTCTCAATTGCACGTACTAAAATAGAAGCCATTTGTTCGCGAGAGATATACTCGGAAGGTAATAACTTGTTGTTAGTCCCTTTGAAAATACCAGTATCATTTATAAGCGCTGCATATTGTAGTAATTCTTGATCTTTTGAAGATGTAGGCATGTCTGTAAAACGTACTTTTTTATTGTAGTCTGCTGGCACTTGGAAGTGTTCTAATTCAAGCCATTTTCCTAAAAATTTTGTTACATTACCTTTCGTAAGGACCCCAGTTGGCTTAAACGTACCATCTGGATATCCAGCTACAATTTTTGCATCTGCTAGTGCCAAAATGGCCTCTTTATGGTCATTTTTTGCAATATCTGTAAAGTTAGCCGCATTTGCAGTAGGAACAACAGCTGCAGCAATCAAAGCAGCAGACGCTGCACTCATAATCCATTTACTCTGTTTTTTTTTCATAATTATTACCTCCTATTAATTCTATTCATTCCCATTATAAAAGAAAGATAGATATATTCCAAAGGATATACCAATATTACGGCTATTTTCCATGGATTATTTGTCCAATTAATAGTGGTCACAAAGCAAATACTAATTATATTTAATTTTTTCTATATGCATTGCATAGTTTTAATGTTTTATTTTGAGAGAGACGCGGATCTTAAGGTTGATTTTTAGTGGCTTTTTAGATAGTTTATAGCCAAGGCTAAATGAAGGTTATATACGATTGTCTCTAAGCGTGATAAGAGGAAGAATTTGATCGTATGAATTAGCAAACTCGATGGAACGGGCTATTCTAACTGTACAGCGGTTCGGCGGAAAGGAATTTTCGATGTTTGATAAAGTACCATAAAAAAAATGCAGTAGATGTAAATTACATCTACTGCATTTCAGTATGACCCGTACGGGATTCGAACCCGTGTTACCGCCGTGAAAGGGCGGTGTCTTAACCACTTGACCAACGGGCCAATGGCGGAGAAGGAGGGATTTGAACCCTCGCGCCGGTTACCCGACCTACACCCTTAGCAGGGGCGCCTCTTCAGCCTCTTGAGTACTTCCCCACAAAAAAATGGCTCCGAAGGCAGGACTCGAACCTGCGACAACCTGATTAACAGTCAGGTGCTACTACCAACTGAGCTACTTCGGAAAAATGGTGGG
>NZ_JBGCCF010000031.1:0-58163 GCF_041262385.1 Lysinibacillus sp. RC46
CTTTAGCTCTTCTATCCATCGATTCGTTCTCTTTCCGTCGCTTTGGCTTTTCTTTCCGTCACCTTGGTTCTTCTATCCGTCGCTATGAATACTTTTTCCGTCACTTTAGCTCTTCTATCCATCGATTCGTTCTCTTACCGTCGCTCTGGCTTTTCTTTCCGTCGATTCAGCTTTTCTATCCGTCGCTACGAGTACTTTATCCGTCACTTTAGCTCTTCTATCCGTCGCTATGAATGCTTTATCCGTCACTTCTTCTTCTATCCGTCGCTCTGGCTTTTCTTTCCGTCGATTCTGCACTTCTATCCGTCGCTACGAATGCTTTTTCCGTCACTTTAGCTCTTCTATCCATCGCTTCGTTCTCTTTCCGTCGCTTTCTTAAGAGTTGCTCCATAAAAAGAAAAAAACCCTGCAAAACAATGTTTGCAAGGTTTTAATAAACTCAGGAATTAAGAATTTAATAATAAATCTTCTGGGTTTTCAAGTAGTTCTTTAACAGTTTTAAGGAAGCCTACAGAATCTTTACCATCGATAATACGGTGGTCATAAGAAAGAGCTAAGTACATCATTGGGCGAATTTCTACTTCACCATTCACTTCAACTGGACGTTTTTTGATAGTATGCATACCAAGGATACCAGCTTGTGTACCATTCATGATAGGAGTAGACATTAATGAACCGAATACACCACCATTTGTAATTGTGAATGAGCCACCTTGAAGATCAGATAAACCTAATTTTTTGTCGCGTGCTTTTTTAGCTAGGTCTGCAATTGAATCTTCAATTTCAGCAAAGTTTTTGCGGTCAGCGTCACGTACAACCGGTACTACTAAACCTTCTTCTGTTGATACAGCTACACCGATATCAAAGAAGTTGTTTAAGTGAATTTCATCACCATTGATTTGTGCGTTCACATATGGGTATTTTTTAAGCGCTGCAACTACAGCTTTTGTGAAGAATGACATGAAACCAAGTTTAGAGCCAGTTGACTCGAAGAATTGGTCTTTTTTACGAGAGCGTAAAGCCATAACGTTTGTCATATCTACTTCGTTGAATGTAGTTAACATTGCTGTAGATTGTTTTACTTCAAGTAAGCGTTTTGCAATTGTTTGGCGACGACGGCTCATTTTTTCAATTGTTACACGTGAATCATCTACAGCTACAACTGCTTTAGGTGCTGCTGCTACTGGAGCTGCTACTGGAGCTGTACCATGAGCTGCCACGTCTTGTACACGTACACGGCCTTGTGGATCTACTGGAGATACAGCAGCAAGGTCAATACCTTTTTCACGAGCAAGTTTACGAGCTGCTGGAGATGCGATTACACGCTCACCAGTAGTTTCTTCTACAACTGGAGCTGCTGCAACTGGAGCAGGTGCCGCTTGTGGTGCTGCTGCTGGTGCTACTGCTGCTGCAACTGGTGCCGCTGGAGCAGGTGCTGCACCTTCGCCAGCTTCTACTACTGCGATTACTTGACCAACAAGTACAGTATCGCCTTCTTCAGCTAAAATTTGAGTTAAAACTCCCGCTTCTTCAGAAATGATTTCAGCGTTTACTTTGTCTGTTTCAAGTTCAACGATGAATTCACCTTTTTCAACGCGATCGCCCACTTTTTTTACCCATTGTGCGATACTACCTTCTGTAATCGATTCTGCTAATTCAGGGACTTTAATTTCAGCCACTTTCATTTCCTCCTTTAATTAACGTGCATTATGCACATAAAAGGGCTACTGCCTCAGCAAGTAGCCCGGCTCTCAAAAATTTAATATGTGATTATTTAACCTTTACAGGCTCAGCAACTGCTTCTTCTACAAGTGCGGCTTGAGCTGCTTTATGAGAATCTGCATCACCTTCAGAAGTCGAGCTCATTGCAGGACGGCCTACATAACGTAGCTTTTTACCTTCTGAAAGGTCGTGTAATGTTTCTAATGCATAATTCCAAGAACCTTGGTTTTTAGGTTCTTCTTGTACCCAAACGATTTCTTTAACATTAGGATACTTTGCAATAATACCAGCAACTTGCTCTTTTGGGAATGGGTAAAGTTGTTCTACACGAGCAATGTGTAGGTGATCGAAGCCTTCACCATCTTTAATACGGTCTGCAATGTCGATCATTACTTTACCTGAACCTAATACAATGCGTTCTACAGCTTCAGTTTTTGAACCTAGACCTGGTTGTTCAATTACTTCTTGGAATGAGCCATTTGCTAATTGATCAGCATTTGCTGCAGCTAATGGGTGACGAAGTAAGTACTTAGGTGATACAACTACAAGTGGGCGAACGCCTTCTGTACCTAATAATGCTGCTTGACGACGTAATAAGTGGTAATAGTTACCTGCGTTTGAGCAGTTTGCTACGAACCAGTTATTTTCAGCTGACATTTGTAAGTAACGTTCCATACGGCTTGAAGAGTGTTCTGGACCTTGACCTTCATAACCATGTGGTAAAAGAATAACTAGACCAGATTTTTGACCCCATTTAGCACGTGCACCTGAAATAAAGTTATCAAACATAACTTGTGCCATGTTAGCAAAGTCACCAAATTGAGCTTCCCAAACTGATAATACATGGCCATTTTCTAAATTGTAACCATATTCAAAGCCCACTACCCCAGCTTCTGTAAGTGGAGAGTTGTGTACTGAAAATGATGCATTTGCACCTGAAATATGGTGAAGTGGCGTGAATAAATTACCATTGTTTTTGTCATGTAACACTAAGTGACGTTGAGAGAACGTACCACGTTGTGCATCTTGACCTGTAAAACGTACTGGTGTGCCATCTTGAATAATTGTTGCATAAGCTAAAGTTTCTGCATGACCCCAGTCGATTTTTGCAGAAGCAAATGCATCACGGCGTTTTTCTAAAATTTTGCCAAGTTTTTTCTGTGGTTCAAAGTTTTCTTCAAACACTAAAAGCTCTTCATTAATTTTTCCTAGACGTTCCGCACCAACTGCTGTATCAATTTGTGGGAATTCTACTTTTAATTCTTCTGGCATTTCTAAATGTTTGTGTTCATCTTTATCTGCCATTTCTTTTACATGATCATAAGCTGCTTGCATTTCTGCATAGATAGCTTTATCTAATGCTGCAACTTCATCAGCAGAAACTACACCCTCAGCTGCTAATCGAGCGCCGTATAAAGCACGAACTGGCTCATGTTTAGAAACTAATTTATATGTTTCAGGGTTTGTTACAGTTGGATCATCCGTTTCATTGTGACCATGACGACGGTAACCGATAAGGTCAACGATGATATCTTTACCGAATTTTTGACGGTAGCTAGCTGCGAAACGACCTACTAAAGTTACAGACTCAGGGCTATCTGCATTTACATGCACAACTGGTACTTCATAACCTTTTGCAGGGTCAGAAGAGTAAACAGATGAACGAGAGTCTTGTAGTTCAGTTGTAAATCCAATCATGTTATTAGCAATGATGTGAACTGTACCACCAGTAGTGAACCCTTCAGTTTTTGCAAAGTTTAATACTTCTGTTACGATCCCTTGACCTGGGAACGCAGCGTCACCATGCACAAGAATACCTAATCCTTTTGTACGGTTATGGACAGCTTGCCCTGGTTTAGAAGTGTCATCTTGTGCTGCACGTGCAGTACCTAAAACAACAGGATTTCCAACTTCTAAGTGAGATGGGTTGTAAGCAAGTTTAACATTCATACCAGATTCACGCATATATGAAGCACCCATGTGATACTTAACATCACCAGTCCAGCCTTTAGTTATTTCAAGGCGACCGTTTTCTGGGTTAAATAATTCATTAGAAACATGTGCAAAGTCAGAGAACATCATATCGTATGGTTTATTTAAAATGTGTGTTAACACATTTAAGCGACCACGGTGGGCCATACCAATACGTACATTTTCAACGCTATTTGTTTCAGCTGTTTTCAAAATTTCATCGAATAGGACGATTTGAGTATCTAAACCTTCACCAGAGAAACGCTTTTGACCTACAAAAGTTTTATGAATAAACTTCTCGAAGTTCTCAACACGAGTTAAACGATCTAATAAAGCTTTTTTCTCATTAGAAGATAATGATTGTTTAAATGAACCTGTTTCAATTTGTGCTTGAATCCAATCACGTTCTTCTGTTGCTACTACGTGATTATATTCAAATGCTACTTTATCTGTATAAACAGATTTTAAGTAATCGATTGCATCTTTACCATTTTTCACGTTTGCTGGCACATCTTTGAAGAAGACAGCTGCAGGAATTTCAGCTAAATCTGCAGCGCTTAAGTTGAACGCGCTTTCTTCAATTTGAGCTGTTTGTAGTTCACGGTTTTTCAAAGGATAAATATCTGCCGCTAAATGACCGTTTGTACGGATTGCATCTGCTAATTTCACAGCTGCTAACACTTTCTTGTAATCGCCAGCAGGAGCTGCTGCTGCATTACTAGCTACAGCTACTTCACCTTCTACTACTACTGGTGCACCAAATTGTTGGAATAATAATACTAACTCCGGTTCTACTTCTTCAGGAGACTGTAAGAATAAGTCGTATTGCTCCATCACATATCCTAGGTTAGGACCAGAGAAAGCTGACCATGGAGAACTTACAGTTGTAACGTTGTTCGACATGAAAAATGACCTCCAAATTTTGCCTTTCGGCAGTTCCATTAATTAAATTACAATTAATTATATAATATTTTTCCGTTCTTTTAAAGGATGTTTGACATCTTATCCATTATTTAAAGAACGTTTTTTCCATCTCAATCTTACTACTCTTCACAAAAAATACAACTCTTTTTAGCAAATTAAGCAATTTCTTTCCCAAAGGATGAAATAATTAAATAAAGCATGTATTTTTCTCAATATTTCAGCGGGAATTTCAGCAAGAAAACGGTTCCAACATTTTTATCACTCTTGACTTCCACAGAACTATTGTACTTTTCAAGTAACATTTTTGTAATACTAAGCCCTAAGCCTGTACCGCCTATTTGACGATTTCTTGCCTCATCAACTCGATAAAAGCGATCGAAAATGTATGGAATGTTTTCTTCCTCTATACCAATACCATTATCTTCTATTTTTACTGACACTTCCTGTTCTAAGACAGATAGTGAAATTTGAATCTCAGGAATTTTTTCACAATAACGAATTGCATTTTCTATTATATTACGAACAATTTGGCTAAGTGCATTTTCTGTTATATATAATCGCCCTATTTCTTCATCTTTCGACAGCGATATTCGAGCATCCGGATGAAGGAGTCTTGTGTCCTCTATAACCGCTTCTATAACAGATACTGCATCAGCCTCACTTTTGATGTCCTTTTCTTCACGACGTGCAAGTTCTAGTAATTCTTCGATCATTTTACGCATTCGTGCAATTTCAGTTAATGAAGTTTCAATAGATTCCTCTAAAATTTCTGGATCATCCTTCCCCCATCTTTTCAAAAGGGATAGATGTCCTTCAATTGCCTGGATAGGCGTCCGCAGCTCATGAGAAGCATCCGCAACAAATTGTTGCTGCTTTGTAAATGAAATTTGCAATTCGTTCATCATCGCATTGTACATTTTCAATAGATCGCCAATCTCATCATGAGACGTGTAAGTTAATTGAATTGGTTCATTAAATCCTTTATCCATTACTGTTTTCATGGATGCACGTAACGCATGCAATGGCTTCATCAAATAATTGGCTAGATAATAGCCAATTGAAGCTGATAACACCAATCCTCCCACCCCCGCTATGAGCATGGCAGTTAATAAATAATGCATTAACGACTGAAACTTAGATAATGGATGAACAACTTGAATATATCCTTTGAAGAAGCCGAGCTGAATCGGTTCATTAATAACAAAGGCATCCTTTTTATCAATTGTCATTTCTACCACTTCATTCAACGCAGTTAAGGGCGCAGCCTGCGAAGTATTATTAATGCTTAAAATCTCAATACCATCTACATTAAACATTCTGACGGTTTGATCTCGATCCACAATGGTTTTTAATAGACCCGTGTTTTCTTGAATTTGCTGCACAGTAAGATTGGGTCCTTGTGACTCTAAAAAGGAAATCAAATCAGCCCTAGTTAGTTTAATCTTACTTTGTTCATCATTTATTAGCCATGTATGCAATGAAATATAAACGACAATACAAATAATCGTATAGCTAAAAAATATAACAGCACTTGATGTGAGCATCCATTTTCTTTGTAACGATTGATTGACTAAATAATCTCTTAATTTTTTCATTCGCGCATCACATACCCCACACCACGAACGGTTTCAATATAGGCATTCATATCACCCGGTAGTTTATTTCGCAAATGCCGAATATATACATCTACGACATTTGTCTCTATATCCGTATCATACCCCCAAACAGAGGTTAAAATTAGCTCTCGTGTACAAACTTTATTTTTATGCTCTATCAATAATTTAAGTAAATCATATTCTGTTTTCGTTAAATCAAGCTTTTTCCCTTGAACAAATACTTCATAGGCCGCTATATCCATTTCGATATCACGAAAATGTAATGAACCCCCAATTTTTTCATCAGGTGTCACCCGACGTATTATTGTACGAATTCTAGCTAATAGTTCCTCAATAGCGAACGGTTTTACTATGTAGTCATCTGCGCCAGCATCTAAGCCAGCTACACGATCCATTACAGCATCTCGAGCCGTTAACAATATAATGGGTACCTTTGACTGCGTGCGTATTCGACGACAAATTTCAATTCCATTTATTCCTGGAAGCATAACATCTAATAGCAACACATCAAAATTTTCAGTTGAAGCTAGCTCAAGTCCTTCTCGTCCTTCAAAAGCGACGATTACATCGTAACCCTCATGCTTTAATTCTAGCTCCACAAAACGAGCAATATGCTTCTCATCTTCCACTAAAAGTATTTTTTTAAGCATTTCTTCACCTTCTATTCTAAAATAACTATGAGGGGTTTCCTCTTTAATACTGTTATAGCATAACATCAAACAAAAAGTCTGTACCACAAGTAACTACTTGTTTGTACAGACTTTTTTAACTTCTTTCAGCAGATGTTTTGGTAGCGAAAGCGAAGCGTCAGCGGCAATTATGCCGAGGCATAATTGCTTAGGAGTCAGTAATATAGAGATTATTTTTTCCTATTTCCTTCGCTTTATATAAAGCTTGATCTGCTAATTCTAGCAATTCATTTAATGTGCGACCGTGGTCCGGATAATAAGCGATGCCAATGGAAGCAGTTGGAGCAAAGTGATGACTTTCGATGGTCCAACCTTTTTTAAGTTCATTACGAATACGATTAATAATATCCATCATTTGTGTTTGTCTCGTCTGATCATTACGAGTTAAACCTGTTAGGACGACAATAAATTCATCGCCACCCATTCGTATAACTAAATCATGGTTACGTACAGCCGTAATTAAAACTTGGCCAAATTTTCGGATAAAGTCGTCTCCCGTGTCATGGCCATACTGATCATTAACATGCTTAAAGTCATCCCCATCGATATAGAGCATAGCTAAACACTCATGACGTTCTTGCGCTTCTACCAATAGTTTCGGAAACTCCTTTTGTAAAAAACGACGATTTGGTAGTTGTGTTAACGTATCGTGATAAGCTAAATATAATAAATCATTCTCTCGTTCCTTACGATGAGTTATTTCTCGAGATACCATCATTATTTGTGAAACTTTTTCGCGCTCAGGATCATGAACAACTGTTACGTTTCCTTCAGTCCAAACAGGCGTACCGTCCTTTGCCCTCAGCAGTAGCTCAAACTGCGTTTCAGTTTGGCCCGAATAATTATTTAGAAATGTTTGCCAAGACTTCTTACTTTGTTCATCGACTATGTTACTGTAAAACTGACCTTGTAATTCTACATTTTCGTAGCCTAAGAAAATCTCATAGGAAGGTGAGGCATAAATAATGATGCCATCTTCGTTTGTAATGACAATCAAATCATTTGTATTTTCTGTAATAAGTCGGAATGTGCGTTCAATATTTTTTAATTCCGTTAACATTCTTTTCTTGTCCGTAATATCATAGTTAATGGATAAATATTGTTCTGTCTCCCCGAATTCATTATTTAATGGAACTATAGATGCTTCTACCCAAAAATCAGCATGGAATTTTGTACGGTAGCATAGCTCGCCTCGCCAAATATCCCCCGCTTTAAGTGTTTTACTAATTAATTGTAAAAAGTCCTCTGTATTGTTATGAGGCTCTATTAATTTAGAAGGTTGACCTATTAGCTCTTCAGCATTGAAACCAGTCGCATTTAAAAACAAATCATTAACTTCTAGAATTTTAGCATTACTATCCAAAACAGCAATGGCAGCTGCTGAATTTAGAGCAGCTTTAAAAACCTCTAAACCATGAGATTTTGAGCGTAACTCTGCTTTTTGTTCAGCGAATTGTGTGCAATCCTGCATGAGAAGAAAAATAGCAAAAGAATTATCCCTTTGCATAACCGGAGATAGTGAAACTAAATACATGCGCTCTTTTTTATCCAGTGTATGAAGCTTAATGAGTTTTTCGCCAATATTTTCGCCCATAGCTGCTCTTTGTAAATAGCACTGGATGTTCCCTACTTCATCTTTAGGAACAATTGGCAAATCGACGAATAATTGTTGTTTGACTGTTTCAGTATCTAATTTAAAGTCTTCCGTGAAGCTTGAGTTCACCTCATAAATAGCTCCTTCAGCTGACAAGATGACCGTAGAAAAAAAAGCATGATCAAACATTGAGCGCAGAAATAAAAACTTATCTTCGATACTACGATCATAGAGAATTTCTTTTGTTATGGCTAAAATATAGTCTTCATTATTATGTTTAAACGGTCGAACAGATGTCTCATATTTACGAACTTCAGATTTATAATAGGCATAATCCACATAATCAACTTGACTATGCTTCGTAATTGCTTGATTGTAGTTTTCTTGAATTATAGAAAAAATTTTTCGACTTGAGGTAACGGTAGAAAGCATTTTCCCAATCGCCTCATGTGATAACAAAGTTCGAGCTGCTTTATTTAAGCGAATATATTGATAATCGTCTCCCACTTTTTTCATTAAAAAGACAAAATCTTTGCCAATAAACAAATCATTAAATAAATCTTCGCTTAAAAGATATTCCATGCTGTCCCCCCATAAGTCGTTAATATTAATATAGAATTTTTATATAGCTTTTGTATATACAAAAAAAATCAATACTACTATTATAACATAATTTAAAAGAGTCACCCTTCTCGAATTGGAAAAATTTTATCCTTTTAAGGCTATTTTTTGATATTTTACCTCTTTAGATGAAATAACGTAATCCTAAAGAAACACTTTTTAAATATTCCTACTCAAAAAATTGATATTTTAGACTTAATGCTTCCCAAAATTTTTTAATAAACAATTTTTACCTATCTATACAATTATTTATTTTTCAGAAATTACTGCCCGGAAAACTTATTTTATGTTCCAGCGAGGAAAATGATTGCATAAAGCAGTATGATTGTTATATTATATTAAAAAAACTAGCCTTTTTTCGGTATGGTCGAAAAATCAGTAAGACAGCGGGAGATTATGGATATCATAGTTTTAACGTCTAGTTCTTTGGGTTTTAATTCCAGTACGAATTTTAGTTTTCTTCTTTATGTTTTAAAGGAATTGTTTTAACTACCCTAGTAAAGGAGGCGTTTCGTATGCTTAAACATCGAGACCTACATGAATGTACAGAGCTTTATGAGCTATTATCACACCCTTCTGTTTTCCCTTTTGTCCGTCAAAAAGCCACATCAGCTGATGAGTATTGGTTTATGACAAAACAACTGATTGAAGAAGAATCAAAGGGACTCGCTATTTCAAGGACAATTACTGATGATTGGGGTCAACCAATCGGCACCATTAGCATTCATGATGTGGAGGATGGTGCAGGCTTTTTAGGAACGTGGATTGGACTCCCTTATCAAGGGCAAGGTTATAACCAAAAAGCGAAAATGCTTTTTTTGAATGAACTTTTTTTTGACTATAACTTCCATACGGTATTTCTCCGTATTCGTGTTGAAAATATAAAATCACAGCGTGCAGCTTTAAAGCTACCCTATGTTATGAGTGCGAATGAAAGTCACCCAACATTATTAACACAGGTTAACAGCGGCGAGGCGCAATTTAATTTATATAAAATTCCAAAAGACTTGTTCTATCTTACAACAGCCAATCAAATGGCAGAAGGCGAAGAACAAGCGATGTAATCTACTTTGAATTTTCATAAAAAAAAGCTATGTGTTCTTAAACTGTACCCTATAAGATAGACACTTTGAAAAAAGTCTATCCTATAGGGTACTTTTGTTTATAATGAGAAAAAAGATGTCGGAGCGGAATAAATGACGAAGAGATTATTTACTAAAAAAGAGCAAGAACAACTAAAATGTAATCCTAATGTCCAGGCTATTAGTGATAAAGCGATTACTTATACTGAGGAATTTAAACGCCATTTTATTGCAGAAAATGAAAAAGGGAAACTCCCAAGAACGATTTTTGAAGAGGCTGGTTTAGATGTTGAACTGATTGGTTTGAAGCGCATTAGTTCAGCAGGAAAGCGTTGGCGTGCAGCTTATCGTACAACTGGAGTAGCTGGTCTACAAGATACACGTAAAACGAATTCAGGTCGTCCATCAGAACGGGAATTAAGTTTAGAAGAAAAAATTGCACGATTAGAAGCGAAAAATAGATTATTACAAGCGGAGAATGAACTTTTAAAAAAGCTCGATCTACTCGAAAGGCAGATGTTAAAGAAGAAATAACAATCGCAACGGAACTAAAGTTTGAATTAATCAGTAAAACGATTCAAAAATATAAACTAAAACGTTTAGTAAGCTATCTATGTGAAATTATGGGCGTATCTCGTTCAGGTTACTATAATTATTTCACAGAGAAATCAATGCAAAAGCGTGCAGCATATGAATTAGCAGATGAAGCAACCAAAGAAATCATTTTAAAAGCGTATCATTTCCGAGGACGTAGAAAAGGTGCACGTCAGATTAAAATGACGTTAGAAAATCAATATGGAATTACATATAACTTAAAACGTATTCGCCGCATTATGAAGAAATTTGAGATTATATGCCCAATTCGAAAAGCGAATCCGGCACGTAGAATGGCCAAAGCAACAAAAGAACATCGTACATGTCCAAATGAATTACAGCGTAACTTTAAACAAGGTGTAGCAGGAAAAGTATTATTAACAGATATCACGTATTTGACGTATGGAAACGGCAAACGTGCTTATTTATCAACGATTAAGGACGCTGAAACAAACGAAATTTTAGCGTATGAAGTATCTGCTTCTTTAAGTATGGATATTGCGCTCAATACTCTTCGTAAATTGAAGCGAAATCACCACCATTTAACGAAAGATGCATTTATTCATTCAGATCAAGGATTCCATTATACGAATCCAAAATTCCAGAAACTTGTGAAGGAAATGGGACTAGGGCAATCTATGTCACGTCGAGGGAACTGTTGGGATAACGCCCCTCAAGAATCCTTCTTCGGTCATTTTAAAGATGAAACCAATCTGAAAGCGTGCGAAACATTAGAAGAAGTAAAACGAGAAGTGAAAAGTTATATGATGTATTACAACCATTATCGAGGGCAATGGAACTTGAAAAAGCTGCCGCCTGCAAAATACAGACAGCAGCTTCAAAAGGTTGCTTAGCTTTTTTTCAAAATGTCCTTTACAAAGGGTACACTTTATCTGTCTTAATGACAGGCACATAGCTTTTTTTATGTTTTTGCTCCATATAATTGCAGTATTGCAATAGGCACTGACTACTAAACCTACTTTTTATATTGTAAAATCAATTTCGCCATTTCTTCTGGCGTCTTCGGTCTTTGTGTTTTCTCCATAATTGCAACCATTTCTGCTTTTCGCTCCGTTAACACATGAACCGATTTTTTAAAGGATTCCTTTGTTAACTCTTCCTCTTGTAATACTTCCGCGTAACCCTGTCTTTTAAATAAGTTGGCATTTAATATTTGGTCACCACGACTTTTTTGTGCAGATAATGGCACTAATAACATCGGCTTGTGAAGTGCTAAAAATTCAAAAATCGAATTAGAACCAGCACGTGAGACGATAAAGTTTGCCGCATGTAATAAATCCGGTAATTCTGTTGTTACATATTCAAACTGCTTGTAACCTGGCGTAGATTCTAATGATTCGTCGTAATTTCCTTTACCACATAAATGAATGATCTGAAACTGTTTTACAAGATCCGGTAAATTTTGACGAAGCGCGTCGTTCAAGACAACTGAGCCTAGACTCCCTCCCATCACAAGAAGAACAGGTTTTAATGTTGTAAAGCCACATAATGATAACCCTTTTGCTCGATCTCCCATGAATAACTCTTGGCGAATAATGGAGCCTGTGCATGTTGCCTTTTCTTTCGGTAAGTGCTGTAATGTTTCTTCAAAAATCGTAAAGATGTGTGATGCAAATGGTAGCGCAATTTTATTGGCCAAGCCAGGTGTAACATCTGATTCATGAATGACTACAGGAACACCAGCAAGTTTGGCAGCCATGACAACGGGTACAGAAACAAAGCCACCCTTTGAAAAAATTACTTGGGGCTTCACTTTTTTGATAATACGAAAAGCCTGCATAATTCCAGCAAGCACTTTAAAAGGATCTGTAAAATTTTTCATTGAAAAATAACGACGCAATTTTCCACTTGAAATACCGTAAAACGGAACACTTGGAAACGCCTCGCCTATTAATTCTTTTTCAATGCCCTCGTCTGAGCCAATATAGTGGACATCATAACCTAGCTCTTGTAAAGATGGGAGTATCGCTTGATTGAGCGATACATGACCAGCTGTCCCTCCACCGGTTAAAATGATTGTTTGTTGTTTCACATTAATTCTCCTATTCCATCAATTCGGCCTCGGCATAATTGCGTCCGGGATCGGCTTTGTACTTAGGCAGTTAGCCGTTGTCGCTTGGATGCGATGATTTTTTTAGGCTAACATCCTTATTAACTACTTTCCGATTCTGTGACATCCGCTTGTAGCCATACTACTTTTTGTATACAGTCTTTTATTTTACTATATGCGAACGAAAAGATATAGATGAAGCTTTTAATTTCTTTCATCAAATGTCTTATGACCGAAAGCGTAGCGACAGGCACAAATTTCTTATGTAACGAAAGCGAAGCGGCAGGTAGAGGTATCCAAGCATCTGTTGAAAGAAATAAAATTTTCAGCCTTCTCCTATTTTTTTATGCTATACTCATTAATTAAATATATTAATGAAGGAAGATATACACTATGAATCAAACAACTACGTTAAAAGAAAAATATGCGCTAATATTAAAAATTATCGTACCCATTTTAGTCACACAAGTAGCTATTTATCTTATTTCTTTCTTCGATATTTTAATGTCGAGTCGGTATGGTACCACTGACTTAGCTGGAGTGTCAATTGGCTCCTCTATTTGGATGCCTATTTACACAGGTTTATCTGGCATTCTCCTTGCGATTACACCTATTGTCTCACAGCTTGTTGGAGCTAAAAAAGAACTTGCCGCAAAGAAGGCTGTTCAGCAAGGAATCTATATAGCCATCGTACTATCGGTACTAATTTTCATTGGATTATTAGTCGGCATTGATTGGATTCTCGGCAATATGAATTTAGAAGCCTCTGTACATACTATTGCTAAATCTTATATTCATGCGATGTGCGCAGGTCTTATACCACTCTTTTTATTTTTTGTCATGCGTTGCTTTATCGATGCGCTTGGACAAACTCGCGTCACAATGATTATTACATTACTTGCAACGCCGATTAATATTGCGTTGAATTATATTTTTATTTTTGGCAAGTTTGGAGCTCCCGAACTTGGCGGAATCGGTGCAGGCGTTGCAACGGCGATTACATACTGGCTAATTTTCTTAATCACAGTTTGGATTATTGCAAAACGCGTGCCCTTTGAACGCTTCCGCCTATTCCATGACTGGCCAAAATTAGAATGGCTTCGTTGGAAGGAGATTTTAATCATTGGTGTCCCGATTGGAATATCTTTATTTGTAGAAACGAGTATTTTTTCTGCTGTCACGATGATGATGAGTAGCTTTAGTACAGCAATTATCGCAGCTCATCAAATAGCTTTAAATTTCACTTCCCTACTCTATATGGTGCCACTTAGTATTTCGATGGGCGTTACGATATTAGTAGGGTTCGAAATAGGCGCTAACCGAATGCATGATGCTAAACTCTACAGCTATTTATGTGTTGGCACCGCGATTTTATTTAGCTTTATTTCAGCTTGTATCCTTTTTATCCTTCGTGAGCCAGTTGCCAATATGTATACAACTGATGGAAAAGTGCTAGAATACGCCGGTCATTTTTTAATTTATGCGGCCATTTTCCAGCTATCTGATGCTATCCAAGCGCCCGTACAAGGAGCTTTGAGAGGTTACAAGGATGTTACAATGACCTTTATCATGGCGATCATTTCGTATTGGATTATCGGCTTGCCTGTCGGATATGTACTGGCCACTCACACAGACTTCGGACCGTTTGGCTACTGGGTTGGGCTAGTTGCAGGTTTGACTACAGGAGCAATTACTTTATTAATACGTTTAATACTTGTTCAAAAAAGATTTAAAAGCACGGCCAAAGCAACAATAGCAAACTAGACATGTTCTAGTTTGCTTTTTTTCATTGAAAGAAGTAGCTATCCTCCTAAAGAACGCGGAAGAAATATTAAAAATAGCGGCTAATCAGACGCCCCCAAAAAAGCGCCCAGTTGAAACGGAAATCAACCTCTCGTTTTGCCGAAGATATAAAAGAAAAAAACTCTATTTCCACCAAAGTCTAATTTCGAGCTTCTACTATGAAAATAAAAAAAGATGTCCACTAAGCCGTTTTTGACTTAGTGGACATCCTATTATTCAATAAAGCTATTATTATTTTTGGATAAACTGTTGTGTCCAGTAGTTACCTGACTTCACATAACCAACACCAATATGTGTGAATTTCTCATTTAAAATATTCGCACGGTGACCCGGTGAATCCATCCAAGCTTGTACTACTTCTTGAGGTGTACGTTGACCTTGTGCAATATTTTCACCCGCACTCTTATACGTAATACCTAAAGCTTTCATACGATCAAATGGAGAACCGAATGTTGGGCTTGTATGTGAAAAATAGTTTTTAGATTGCATATCTTGTGATTTTTCACGAGCAGCTGCCATCAGTTGATCATCCGTTTTAAATGGTGCTAAACCAGCTTTTGTACGTTCAGCATTCGTTAATTTTACTACTTCTTGTTCAAATGCATTCACATCTGAAGTAGTTGTTGATGGTGTAGACTGAGCTGGTGTAGTAGCTGTATTTTCTTTTTGAGCTGTTTGTGTATTGTTAGTTGTTGCTTGTGTATTGTTAGTTGGTGTTTGATTTTTTTCTGGTGCTTGTGTTTCTTTTGATGGTGCTTGTGTTTCTTTTGATGGTGCTTGTGTTTGTGGTACATTTACATACCACTTATGATTTGACCATTGATTATTTGACCATTTATGATAAGAAACTTTATTACAGTCTGATGTTGTGTTCCCCTCTGTAGTATTTGCTGCAGCGGATACCATTTGAATTGGAGCTGCTAATAAAAATGTTGCACAAATTGCAGTTAGTGTTTTTTTCATTTTTGCAATTCCTCCTTCTCTGCAAACAATCGTAAAGTACGAATTTAATAAATTTCTTGCCAGCATCTGCTAACAACACCATCAGAGACATAAATTCGCATCAAACAGAGGGTTTTTGGCAATAATTTTTAGCAAGTTCCACCAGTCTATGAAATACTTACGTTTCAAATAGGGTTGACACCTCTAAAAAACTATTAATTATTTTCAATATTCAAATAGAGCGGCAGCAAAATAGAGTCTTAAAATAGCGATACACACTTCCTTCATTTTACTAATCCACAAAAAAATCTGCCATGATTACTACTTACATAAGACAACATGAACAGAGCTTTCATGTCTTATTAGTAGTAATTAGCAGATTTTATATGTCTATATATTAATACCTATAACGTTTAAACTACTTACATCTTCACCAATAATAACGAGTTTTGCGGGCATTTTTACGTATTCTGGAAGCCATTGGACCATGCCATACGCATATTGAAACAGCATAGGATTTTTTACACCTTCAATTGGCACATAGCCTTTCATTCGATACACGGTTTCAGGCAATGTACGTACCCAATCCTCAAATCGCTCCTGTGTAAAGTCAACATCCTTAAATTCAACTAAACGTGAACCAAGATGCATTGATGCTATTGGGGCTTTCACAACATCTTGCTTATCCACCTGAGCTGTTGCCTTTAAATCTTCTAACAAACGTAACGGTACTCGACCATTTGTAGTTTGCAAAATAAAGGCATGAGGATTAAAGCCTTGTAGCTCATAAACAACCTGTGCCTGCTCTGCCTCTGTTAATAAATCTGTTTTGTTGGCCAGCAATAAATGTGCGTGACGGATTTGTTCCATAAATAAGGAGCGCACTTGCGGGGTTAATGTTTCTCGATTTAACCACAGCTTCGAGTCAGCAACCGTGACAATTCCTTTGACATTTAACTGTTCCGCAAATAACGGTGAATAAACAGCGTCTAACGCTTCAACAGGATGTGCAGCACCTGTTGTTTCTATAATTAAGACATCAAAGTCACTATCTAATAGAAGAGATTGAATTTGTGCCTCTGTTTTTTCAGCGCCAGAGCAGCAAATACAGCCCTCTAGCATTTCCTTTAGTGGAATATCCTTTTCCACAGCCTGTGAGTCAAATGGTAGCTTTCCGAGCTCATTCATAATGACAGCAGGCTTTAAATCTTTTTCCTTTAGTTGTCGAATAACATCTGTTAACATGGATGTTTTTCCGCTACCTAAAAAGCCACTAAATAAGTATACGTCCTTCACAATTATTACCTCCCATAAAAAAAGCTGTCGCAAAAGGCCACTAGAGACGCCTGCTGCGACAGCTACTTTGTTAGTTTGTAGTTTACTCAGTTTTTGCTGGTGTACCAGTAAGCAGTTCTTTTGCTTTTAACAATTGAGGATCATCTGCTTTTATTTTAGCACGTAATGCATCCATTAAAGCATACGTTGTATCGCCAGTTAAAACGCCTGTTTCTTCAAGACCACTTGCAGCTTGGAATTTTTTCACTGCACGTTCTGTGTATTGATCAAAAATACCGTTTGCTTTACCAGGCTCATATCCTAAAACTTCTAGCATCTCTTGTGCCGCTTTTACAGAGTTAGACTGCACATCCTTTTTCATTTCCACAGATGGATCTAAGTATGGTAATGATGCATAAGATGGGTATGACACTTTGACATCTGGAGCAATACCTTTTTCGTGAATCCAGTTACCATTTGGCGTTAGCCATTTAGCTGTTGTGAATTTAAGGTTAGAGCCATCTTTTAATGGTGTGACATTTTGTACTGTGCCTTTACCAAACGATGTTTCTCCAACAATTTTAGCACCGACAGACTCTTTTAATGCTCCAGCTAATATTTCAGAAGCAGAAGCACTGCCGCTATCAACAAGGACCGTCACTGGAACATTATATTTTTTACCAGCAATAGCATTTGTAATTTTCGGCTCTTCTTCTTTTTGTTGTACTTGTACAATCGGTTTACCTTCCGGAACAAATAAATTCGAAATTTCAATTGCATCTTCTAGGTAACCACCTGGATTTTGGCGTACATCTAAGACGATACCTTTCAAGCCTTTACCTTCGTAATCTGCAAGAATCTTCTCAAATTCTTTTGCTGTATTTTCACTAAATGACGTGATATGAATATGGGCAATATCCCCTTCAAGCATTTCACCGTAAACCGTTTCCACTGGAATTTCATCACGGACAATTGTCATATTAAGTGGATCAGCGTTTCCTTCTCTTTTCACGGTTAATTTTACTGGTGTTCCTTTTTCACCCCGAATACGAGCTACCGCTTCAGATGCACTTAACCCATGAATGCTTTTTCCATCAACAGTTAAGATAATATCTTTCGGTAATAGCCCTGCCTTTTCAGCAGGTGAATTTTTAATAGGTGACACAACTGTAATAGAGCCGTTACGCTCTTGAATTTCGGCACCAATTCCTTGGAAACTAGAAGACAAACCAGACTTAAATTGATCTGCTTCTTCCTTCACCATAAAATCAGAATACGGATCACCTAAAGCGTCAAACATGCCACTAATAGCGCCATCGACCACTTTCGCATTGTCGATATCTTTGTAATAGTTGTTTTTAAGCAAATCATAGGCTTCGTACAATTTCGAAAATTCCGTACGTCCATTCGGTACTTTCACTTCAACTGCTTTCTTATCTCCGAATGTTAACGCAAATATCGTTAAGCCTGCAGTAATTAGGATTGTAAAGAACATCAGCATAATAAATTTAAACGGTTTCATTTGTATAAATTGTCCTGCAAGTTTTACTTCAGTAGGAGGTGTTTGTTCTGGCTGCTGTTCTATACTATCTTTTTTCTGTTCATCCATCTTGATTGTCACCACTCTCATATACACTAACTTGTTGTCACACTATTACCATCTTAACAGGTTATAGAGAAGACGAAAAGAAAAAGACTGTCAAAATTTCTCGACAAATCTTGTCCTCCAACTATCTTCAGAAAATCCAGCATTTATTAATCACTATATTGTTAAGCACATTATTCTATGTAGATGTTATTGCTTTAGATTTTGTAAAAGTAAAGGTGCCCTTGAAGCGCTTTCTAAAGGCACCTCTATTATCTGCTAAGTTGAAGGTATATAATGGTACTGCTTTTCTATTTTACCCGTTTCCTCGAAGCAGTCAACTAAAATCCTCATGAATATTAGAAATTACATATCCTCTTATGCATCTTTAATATACGTAACTTGCGCCAATTTAGCATTTTTTATTTTCATCTCTGCATTTTTCGCTGCATTGATCCCTGTAAAAGTTCCTGTTTTAATACGATAATTTGCACCGTCCTGCTCAATGTAAACAAGCCAGCCGAATGTTGTTTTCATCACCTGTGCTGCACTTTCTGCTGCTTTAAGAGTACTATACGTTCCCGTGAAAATGCGATGTTTTTGCGTTTCTACTGGAGGCATTTGAATATCTCCAGCGTTTTTTACCATGTCGATAAATTGTGACCAAGGTACTTTTCCGGCACGAATATTACGAGGGCAATTTTTCCCACTAAAATAATTGTGTTGAACAATATTTTGAATTGTTATATTTTCATCTTTTATAATTTTTGCGATAAGACTCACCGCATTTTCCACAGCTTTTAAATAATCTCCATCACTATTTACGCAGATTTCCACTTGAATTCCTTGGCTATTACCAACATACGTTCCCGTTCCCCAGCACTCCCAAAAATGCTCAAACGATTGTACAGCTTCCTTATCATCTACTTCCCAATGCCAGCTAGCTTCCCTACTGTTTCCGTTTATCTGCAAACGAGCATGGGCGTCAGCATCAGCTCCAACGTTCGTATTGTCGGTTTCATGAACGACAATATACTTTTTTGCATTATTTTTACCATTTGTAATATTGATTGCTTGTGCAGTTGATACTAGTTTTTGGCGAATTGTTACCATAGGTTTTCCCCCCTTTCTTTTTGTCCTAATGTAAAAAGCGGGATGATTGAACTTTAATCATACTATCTTAACTTTTGTAGTTCGAAGATAGATATTAAGTTCATTCTATATTATGAACCTTTTGTAACTTCTACTATGTTTTTATAAGCATTAATAACCACTTATTCACACCCGAAATTTACTTATGTTTATTTTGGGTTTGCGCTGAGCAGTTTTTAACTCAGTTCTCTTAGTTTTTTTACAACAGAATGTACGGTTAGCCTATGAAAAGTAAGAAGCTGTCCCTTATAAATGACAGAAAAAATACCGTACGGAGTTGGTGACAGTTCCATCAACTCTTCTCTATCTTTAAGATCAATAAGCTCAACTGGTATATTCAATTTATTTGCACCAGCTATAATATTTTCCGTTGCAATTTCGACATATGGACATTGGAACGAACGTAAAATCGTTAAGTTGTTATATTTTTTTAATCTGTCCTCCCAATCATTCGGAAAATACGGATGTTCTGCTTCGTCGCTCAATTGGTAGACAAGTAATTCAAAATCAAATGGGGCAGTGTCAATAAGTTGAAAATCGTTTTTCAAAAAAATCTCTTTACTTGGCGCCCAAGACGTTTTTGAATTCGTAATAACAACGACACCTTTTTTGGCTTGCTTTTTGGCATCTTCTAAACATTTATTGATTAATCGAGTACCGTAACCTTTCCCAACCTCACTTACCCATAAACAATGAATCACTAAATAATCATCAGCATGAACTACTCTTGATGAATTTTCTGCTTCTGTATATTCAATAAACCCTACTTGTTTTTTATTGTCGATTACTTGTACGTATTTCAAGCCTTCTTCAAATCTATTGTTCAGCCATTTGTTCTTATTTAAATATCCGCTTGATTTCTTCTTACTTCTAAGACAATAACTCCCAATTCCCTCTAAAACCTCATTATTACATTCAATCAATTCAACCTTACACAATGACAATCCCCCCTATTTATTAGGGTAATTATACCTTTTTTCGTTCAAACGTTTAATTAAGAATAAATCTCTGAAAAAAATAAATTGAATGTGACAGATTATTATGTAAGTTAAACGGAAAAGTCATTAATAGAAAAAAAAAAAATCAGACTAATTCATTTTAGTCTGATTTTCTAAATGGAAAATAATTCATTAAATTTTGCACACCCAAAACAGGGCTAAATTAGTATTAACTAAAAAGTATTTTGCTCATTATCAAGAGATGAAATTTGAAATACTGTGTATAAGTTGATTGGAGTGGAGGCTGGGCGACTCCTCGGGGATTAGCGTCACAGATGAGACCCTGGAGCGAGCACATAGGGGAACGAAGGCTAAAACCATCACGTCCTGTGATAACGCCTTCGTGACCAACATCGGTGCTGTTGCTGTCGCTACGTTGCACTACGCTTTCGCGCAAAAAACATCTGTTGGCCCAAGCGGCTCATCGGACGCCCCCAGGAAGCTCTGCTCTGTGCGAAAGCGAAGCGTCAGCAACAAATGTTTTCTGTAGCGAAAGCAAAGCGTCAGCTACAAAGCGCCCAGCCGGAACGGAAATCAACCTCACGTTATGGAACAACAAATTTAATAATGAGTGACACATTTACATTACGGAAACTTATTTGTTTTTGTTTTTTTTACTCTGCACTTCGAGTAATTCAGAAACTGTGACAAATTTATATCCTTGCCTTTCAAGTTCCGGTATTATTTTTTCCATCGCTTGCACAGTTTGATGACGATTTCCGCCTCCATCATGAAAAAGAACGATATTTCCTTCTTTGACACCGTTTAACACAGTGTTAACAATTCTATTAGTACCTGGACTTTTCCAATCTAAAGTATCTAAGTGCCATGACCACATAACAACTTTATATCCTTCTTTAGCAATTGCTTGAATCATTGCATCTGAATACTGTCCTTCTACAGGGCGGAATAAAGTAGGCTTAAATCCTGTGATGTTTTGAATGACGTCATTCGTTTGATTTATTTCCTTTAGTAAATTTTCAACATTCGTTCTTAGAGGATGCGTAAATGTATGGTTGGCTAGTTCATGACCTTCCTTATACATTCTTGATATTACCTCGGGATTTTTTTGCGCATTTTGACCAACAATAAAAAAAGTAGCTTTCGCATGATATTTGGCTAATAAATCTAAAATCTGAGATGTGTACTTCCGATGTGGTCCATCATCGAAAGTAATGGCAACAATTTTTTCATCCGTATTGATCTCCCAGACAATTTGTCCTGCTTCTTCATAATACTTTCTTCCTTTATTTTCATATCGCTCTGCGCCGACATTCGCATAAAAAAAGGAGACAGTTAAAAGGCAAATAGGCAATAAAAACAGGAATTTTTTCAAATCTTCACTTCCTCAAATAAAATATTTAGTACCTTATTATTTGAGGAATGTTAAAAAAAATGCTCTTTTTTGATTTTTTGTTGCAATGTATACTTCAGTGTTAGCAGCTAGAGGTTGTCCTTACAGTGATTTCGGGATTAAAACGTAGGATACTTTTTATCATTGATTAATTTGCTATTCATGTTACTATCTATTCAAAATCTGCTCATTTATTTTAAAAATCTGTTTCAAATGATGTTCCATATGTTCAAGGTAGTCTTGGATAAGCCACTGTAGAGTTATTAGTTGATTATTTTCAAAGCCACATTGAAGAGCAAGCTTTTCATCGGGAATATTTTTAATAACATAGATAATTTTTTTATTTAAGTTCACCCATAGATTCATTACTTCATCAAAAGGTAACTCTTGATACCCTTGAATTTTCACCCAATGAACTTGGTCATACGGAGTTAATACAAAAGGTTCCTTTTCGTATTGTATTTTAATGAACCTTTCCAGATTATTAATGGCGGAGTCGCATAAATGGCCTAATATCTCTTTTTTTGACCACTTTTGAGGCTCTGGCCGTTGTGAAATCTCTATTTCAGACATTTGACGAAATTCCCCAGGCACCTTATCTATCCAAAAATGTAATTGATCTATAATACTTTGCACATTTTTCACACCCCTATTTAGCTATTTATAAAAACTTAAATAATAGTCAATTAATTTAATGACTTCGTATATTTTTTTATATTCTTTTTCTATTTTAAAGGAAATAAACAATACAGCTACATTAAAACTTAATACTGCAAGGGCAACTAATTGAACAAGTGAGATCCCAATCATCAGCTTAGTATTGATGGCAGAGGCAATTATTGTAATCAATGATAATATAACACCACATAATGTAATATAAATTGGCTTAGATCTAATAATTTCATTTGCTTGTAATTTTAATACATCTAATAAATATCGGATTTCTGTCAATTTATATTGTTGATCAAAAATCACGAAATATGACATATAAACATCGTTTGCTATATTTTCATTGAGTATATTTTTATGAATTTTTTTCACTAATCGATCACAGAAATCTTTATCTAATGCTTCTTCAGGTATGAATAGTTCCTCTTTATTTTCAAAAACATTTGTGCCGGGATGCTTCAAACCCCTCATCCTCTCATACTGGTTTACCTGATTTAATGACCTTATTAAGAATAGAAAACTCATTTATAGTCAAAACATAGTCACCTAAATTTTTCAGATATTTAAATTATATGAAGGGATGGAAAGGTAGTATGTTATTTTTGGATAAAATTTTATTGTAAGTTTAGGAACTGCGGGAAACATTCATAAAGTTCCTTAGTCAAGTTGTTGATATACAGCTAATGCATCCGTAATATTGAACTGCTCTGTTCGTGAGTCACCTTTAGCACCTACTGTTACTAGAATATACTCCTCGCCTTTAATTGTCGCTAGACTTGCTAAGCATAAGCCTGCTTGCTCTGTATAGCCCGTTTTGCCGCCAATTATTTCACCTCTCGTTTTTTCATTTGCATTCAAATTTTTAAACATTCGGCTCGTCACCGTCATGCCCTCTGGGTGAAGATTCGTTGACTTAATTGAGTATCTTTCCGCCGTATAGATATCCCTAAAGGTGTTATTAGTTAAGGCATATTGTAAAAGTATCGAAATATCTTTCACACTCGTATAATGATCAGGATGATGGAGTCCTGTTGCATTCATAAAATGTGTGTTTTTCATCCCTAGCTGTTTAGCTTTTTCGTTCATTAACTTTACAAATTTACTCTCCGACCCAGTTATGTAATCGGCTAAACCAATAGAAGCATCCGCACCTGAAGGTAGCATTGAACCATAAAGTAAATCCTCTGCTGTTACCTCCTCATTAGGAAGAAAGCCTGCCATAGAAGCATTTTCTTCATATAAATTCTTAAATATACTTTTAGGAAGTACAATCTTTTCCTGTAAATTCGGGATATTTTCAATTGCAACTAAAACCGTCATGATCTTCGTCAATGAAGCAGGATAAATGATTTCGTCACTATCTTTGTCCAATAAAATCTTATTTGTGTCTAAGTTCACTAATATAGCATTTGAGCTATGTAAATTCACATCAAGATTTATTTCACTTTTCTTTGGCATTTCCAGCTGAGGGGTATTAACTATTTCTAGCTTTGAATCTTGATATTCATTTACAAACATGACCACCAGAAAAATAAAAATCAGTAATAGTAGGCTATAAAATCCTTTTCTTTTAAACATAAAAACAACTCCTTCTCTCTATGCCTCTATTGAAACATAAAAGAAGGAGTTCTTTTTTAATAATCTATTATAAAATTCTTAAGGTTTCTTAAGAAAGTGTTGGTATCATAACAGTGAAAACTGTTTTTTCATCATCACTTGAAGCTGATATCGTTCCTCCATGAGCATGGACTATTTCATTGGCAATTGCAAGACCAAGGCCCGCCCCACCTGATTGAGTCGATCTGGCAGAATCTAAACGATAGAATTTTTCAAAAATCATCTTTAATTTTTGTGGTGGAATTGCTTTTCCCTTATTTGTAAATGAAATAAATGTCTGGTCATTTTGATGGTGTGCGCTAATATGAATAATACTGTTATCATCGCTATATGCTATGGCATTTTTTAAAATATTATTAAATACCCTCGCTAATTTATTGGCGTCCGCAAAAACTTTCATTTCTCCCTCGATATTAACAATTGCTTGTTGTCCTTTAGGGGCTAATAAGGGATAAAATTCATCTGCCAATTGCATTAACATGTAATTTAAATTGATGGATTCTTTATCTAATATAATGGACTGTAAGTTAAATCTAGTGATTTCAAAAAATTCATTAATCAACTGTTCTAGCCTATATGATTTTTCTAGTGAAATCTTCACATACTTTTCTTTTTGCTCTACAGGCATGTCCTTAGCCTCATCCAACAGACTTAAGTAACCAATCATAGATGTCAGCGGTGTTTTAATATCATGGGCTAAGTAAACAACGAGATCATTTTTGCGCTGCTCAGCCTCCTGTGCATCCTTTGCCCGTTTTTCTAATTTATTTTTTGCATCATTTAATTTTTTCTCCATAAAATCTAGCTCAGAAGGAAGACTTATTTCCTGATCTGATTCCTCTGAAAGCATATTAACACCTATGGCAATTTGGTTAAAATACTTCGTAAACCGAGAAAGTGCAAAATAAAAAATTACTAATAGCAAAATAATTAAGCCTATCGCTAACCAAAGTGACTTATTTTGTTGAAATAATATTCCATAGGCTCTCTGTGCCGAATAATAATCAAGCTGTAGCACATTTTCACAAAATCGAATAAACCAATCAGCGAATGGGGCTTGTAAGACACCATCAATAAACACATATCTTATGAAATAGCCGACAAACAATGCTAATACTAAAATCAGCAAAATTTGAAGCATTATTGTTCTTTTTAGTTTTCCAAAATCATTTTTCAATGGTATACCCCACTCCCCAGACAGTTTTTATGAATTTAGGGTTTTCTGCGGAATCATTCATCTTTTCTCGTAAATGCCTAATGTGAACCATTACCGTATTGTTACTGCTATAATATTTCTCGCCCCATACTTCTTGAAATAATTCTTCAGATGAAACGACACGCCCTCGATTTACACATAAAAACCACAAAATGGAGAACTCTGTAGGAGTAAGAGACAGTTGTTTTTCATTTAACATGCATTTTCGAGTTTTTTGCTCTAAAATTAAGCCTGAAAAATCAATAATCGGATCATTTTGTAATGTCCCCTGATGATTGTACTTTGTAGATCTGCGAATTTGGGCCTTAACCCTTGCAATAACCTCCAATGGACGAAATGGTTTTGTTATGTAATCATCAGCCCCTAATGTCAGCCCCGTTATTTTATCTATTTCCTCTTCTTTCGCTGTTAACATAATCACCGGAAAATGATATTGTTCCCGAATTCTTCGGCAAATTTCAAAGCCATCGATTTCAGGCATCATTACATCAAGAATAGCAAGATCCAATTTGATCGAGTGTATACACGCTAACGCTTCTTGAGCATCATAAAATTTATAAACATTAAAATTTTCATTTTTTAAATAAAGCTCAATTAAATCCGCAATCTCCTTTTCGTCATCAACTACAAGAATATTTATACCCATACTCATAACCACCTTTATTCAAAAGCTTCATCTTTGTTCAAAACCTTGATTTAACAATATTCCCAGAGGTTCTACTAATCACCCAACATCATATCATTCCGTTAAACTTACTGTCATGCAAAGTCTTATTATTTAAGAAAATCTAAAGAATTACACATAAAAAAACCACTCGTTTGACAACGAAGTGGTCTAAACAATTATTATGCTGAAATATAAGCCATTAAGGTGGTTTTATTATCTTGCTTGATCATCATAATAGGCTTCATTAGCAGCCTTTTCATTATTGCCTTTTAAATAAGCTAAAATCATACCTGGTCGTTTCAGTAACATCCAGTCTCCATAATGGTCAAATCTTCTGCACGAAGTAATCATTCCATTTTTAATCGTTCCATATTTTTTACCGTTCTTCTTGCCCCATTGTTTTAAACGCTTAGCAAAATCAGCATCTTCTGCCATTAGCATATTCTCGTTAAAACCTCTTATTGCCTGGAAGTCTTTTTTATAGCACCAAAAGATCCCTACAGAAATAAAACCATACTTGATTAGTAAAGGAAAGATTAGCAGCATGGTGGATACTACTATACCTAAAGACATTCTTTCAAAACTTCCGTTCACGCCGCCTCCAATGAACTGATTGGATGCTAAGTGCTTTTCAACCTCAGATAGCATGTGTTCTGTCATTCGAGTATCAGCATCAATTGTAATGAGAATCTCGCCTTTTGCTAACGCAGCTCCAGCATTTCTAATTTTGGATAAATTTTTATCGTTATTTTCCAATGTCACGCAATTGTAGGATTGTGCAATTTCTTTCGTTTTATCTGTACAACGATTTAACACAACAATAACTTCTACTTGGTCTTTATAAGGTTGTGCAGCCTTTGCAATTGACTCTAGACACCCACCAATATAATTTTCTTCGTTATGAGCAGGTATTAGAATAGAAAATTTCACATTTCCACCAGAAACATCTTTTATAAATGGTGTGCTTTCCAACATATAAAATCCTCCCTTAATAATTAGCTCTCGTGATTTTAATCTAAGTATATATTCATTTGTTCCACTTAAATTATTATTATTTTCTTTTTTATGTATATTCTGTAACAACATAAAATTAAGTCCCAATATAGAAATATCATGATACTTTAGATATTTAGGCAAAAAAATAGAGTTGACTTTGTGATCATCAACTCCTTCGTCTTATTTTATTTAGGATGTTTATTCATTAGAACTACTTTTATTTAACCGTTTATAAATGAGTTGCCTCGTTTTACCCCTTTAGATATTATTGATTTAAAGGGATGTTTTTTATTTCCAAAAGAAAAGTGCATCTGAAATGTAGAATTAAAGAAAGTTGCCCCGTTTTACCCCTTTGGATATGGTTATCTAAAGGGTGTTTTTAAATGGCAAAGAAAAGAACATTTGAAGAAAAAGATGGATTAATTGTTGAATGACAATTAGTTGTTAAAGTGCCTTTTAATAGAACAAGACTTTTTGACTAACCCTAAAGTAGGAGGAAATGAAAATGGAAAAGATTAAAAAAATTGTAGCAGAACGAAGAACCTACACACCTAACCAAAACACTCATTCCCATAATTATGCTCAGTTAATTTTGCCTCTCCAAGGAGAGCTTTATATTAATACAGGGGCACAGGATCTTCAACTAGACCACCAAACATTATTTTTTATTCCACCCGAGTGTAATCATACTTTTCATTCAATTGTACGTAACGAGTTTTTGGTTTTAGATATTCCTCATTTTATGTTAACTAAGAAAAAGTTATATGGAATTTCATTTAAATTAGATAATCAATGGAAAGGGATTCGATATCTTATCCTGAATGAAATCGATAAACAATCTTTAAATGGCTCTGCTCTTAAAGACCTATACCCCTATATTTCACATTATTTACTCCAAGAACAACAACCTAAATCTATTAGGTATATCAATGAACATTACAATGAGAATATTACGGTTAATAAACTGGCTTCACTTGAACATTACAATCGTTCATATTATTCGGATTGGTTTCTAAAAGAAACTGGGAAATCTCCTTCAGCATATATACAGGAACTTCGTTTGAATAAAGCAAAAGAATTGCTTCTGAATACTGATTTACCCATTTTACACATCGCGATTCAAGTAGGTTTTGAACATCAATCTTCCTTAACACGTTTATTCCAAAAATATGGGGAAATAACACCAAGCCAATTTCGAATAAAAAGTAGAACTTTTGAAAAATAACCCTTATAAATTAGTATATACTAATCAAATAACGAAATTCGGATAAAAAAATTCTGAATTTTAGTAAAAAAACTGTTATCCGTTGTTTGTAAAATTTTAATATGGACTTGGTTAAGGGCCGAGTTACTTCTTAATATTGTGGTTCTTTCTGTAATCACGTTTTTTTTGAGAAGTCACTTAACTTAAAAGGAGCAAAACGATGGAAACAGTTTTAGGTTTATTTTTTACACTCTTATGGTCATCTGCAGCGATAGCTACAAAGTTTGGCTTAAACTCTACCACCCCGTTGGTATTGGCTACCACTCGCTTTCTGATCGCTGGAAGTTTGCTATTTCTTTATGTTTATTTGTTAAATAAAAAATATCCTTGGCCACGGTCACAGGAATGGGGCTCATTAATTGTTTTAGGGTTATTGAATACAACAATTTATCTAGGTGCAACCTTTTGGGCATTGAATTATGTATCGGCAAGCTTATTTAATTTATTTGTTACAACAAATCCTTTTGTGGTTGCTTTACTGTCCTCTATATGGTTAAAACGAAAAGTTTATTTACAAGAATGGATAGGAATGGTCATAGCAGCATTTGGACTATTAATTGCCTTATGGCCATCTATCACAACCAGTGAGGCTAGTGTAAAAGGATTGATTATTTTGGGGATAGGAATGGTATCAATGGCGATTGGAAGCGTTTATTTTAAAAAAGTCAATTTAAATCTACCGAGTATTGTCATTAATACTTGGCAAGTGTCTATTGGTGGAGCTGCTTTAATCCCTATAGCTTATATTCTCGAAAAAGAAAATTTTTTTTTGATATTGGATTATTATTTCCTTGGTTCGTTATTTTGGCTGGTGTTTATTATTTCAATCGGCACAATGTTGCTTTGGTTTTACCTGTTGAAACAGGATACGGTAAGGGCTAACAATTGGTTATTTATGACTCCTATTTTTGGATACATATTAGCTACTATTTTTTTAAATGAATCTATTACTATGTTTGATATTACAGCAACAGTATTTGTAGTAATGGGATTATTACTTTCTGGGAATATTGCCGTCCTCCCTATCAAAAAACTCCAAAACAGAATCCGAAAAGTTAATTATGATTCAAGAAGTAAAAATATAAAATAAGTTCTGACTAGTGCTTTATTCAATTAAAGGGCACTTTAATTGAATAAGGTTCACAGAAATGATTAAACTTTTTTAGAAATAAATGATTCAATTGAAATTATTAAAAGCGTGTTTTGATCAATCTTTTTTCAAATCACGCTTTTTTTTTTATTTATCAGGTTTATTAATATTAATTTGATTAAGCTTTATTTTAAAGCAACATCAGGAGTCGGCTTTGTGCTTAGTCCTGCAAATATTTTTTTGTGGTAAAGCGCAGTGCTAACGTAGCAGCAGTCGCAGATTTTTATTGCGCGAAAGCGAAGCGGGAGCGAGAAGATTTTGGTCACTCAGTCGTGCGTTGTTGTTGCTGCTGACGCTTCACTTTCGCTACAAAAAACATTTGCTGAAAGAAGTTAAATCAGATGGACTTAACTTCCAAATGCGAAAATAAGCTCTGTCTCACAAGCTATTTCTCCGTCAACTGTTGCTATTCCACGTCCTTTACCAATGGCACCCTTTAAGCGTGTAATTTCCACTTCAAGACGCAATTGATCTCCTGGTTTAACTTGTTTTTTAAAGCGACATTTATCAATACCTGCCAGTAATCCTAGTCGCCCTTGATTCCCTTCTTTTGTGAGCATAATAATAGCACTTACTTGAGCTAATGCTTCGACAATTAACACACCTGGCATCACTGGATAATTAGGAAAATGTCCATTAAAAAATTCTTCATTAATCGTTACATTTTTAATGGCTACCGCTCTCTTCCCCTCTTCTAATTCCAATACTCTATCAACTAATAGAAAAGGATAACGATGTCTAATAACTTCTTGTATTTGTTGAATATCTAGCATCTAAAAAAACCTCCAAAAATATTATCACCTAATTCTATCATTAAATATTAGTAGTTGGTACTATTTTTATGTTTGAATTACGAAATAAAAGCCACATCAGCTTAGATGTGACTTATAACAGGCATAAAACCCATCTTTTCTTAAATATAAAAATAAAAATGAATGTATCTCTAAAATAAAAGTATTTGTCCAGCAACTAATAATATGAAAAACGCAACACCGAAATATAATAAACTAACATACGTTCTTTTTGCTCTTTTCCTCTATCGAACGCCTATAATGATAAACGTAAGCCCTAACAAAACCTGTGAAAAAGGCACTATAGTAAAAACTTCTGGTATTAAGCTATCACCTCAATCCCTTCACTATAATTCAATAATACGCAACATTATACAAATATAACCAAATCGTTTTCTGATTATTATAAATAACCCTATTCAGTATTTCGTTATCGACAGGTATATAGCAGATAGCATATAATATTTTTTGCATTCATTAAGTTAATTTTATTATCATCTTAACTGAATGTTTATTTTATTAGAATAGGATGGGTAAATATGTTATCTTTTATTGCAATAGTTCTTCTTTTATTTTTAATTCCTGGTCCCGCTGTTATCATTACCATTACGCAAACGCTAAAAGGTGGTAAAAAGAACGGTATTTTCACTGCTCTAGGAATTGGGCTTGGTGACTTAGTCCATACGTCAGCAGCTGTATTAGGGTTATCAGCAATTTTAATGAAATCAGCTACTGCGTTTGAAGTAGTGAAATATATCGGTGTTGCATACCTTGTTTATTTAGGTATTCAAATGCTACTAACGAAGCCACAAAAATTAGAAAAACCAACTGTTGAACAAAGTCCAGCAAGTACTTCTTTCCGCCAAGGTTTTTTAGCGGAAATTTTAAATCCAAAAACTGCTTTATTTTTCTTAGCGTTTTTACCACAGTTTGTTCAGCATAATGGCCAATCTATCACTGTACAATTATTGATATTAGGCATTACTTTTGTTGTAATGAGTGTTTTATATACTATTTTGTTAGCTATTATAACAAGCTTTATTGGCGAAAAAATCTTTACGAAGACATCAAACAATGGTTCACGTTGGATTGAAAAAGCTGTTGGTTTCGTTTATATAGGTCTAGGGGTTAAATTAGCACTTCAAACTCAAAGTAAATAATATATAGTTTCTTAGGGAGAACACGATAAAAACGTGCTCTCCTTTTATGTTTCAATAACAAGTCCCATTTCAACTCTTACTTCCTTTTTTTCAATATCTTCATTGGAATAACTTAATAGGTCACATCCAATAAGTTGAAATCCATGCTTTCTGTAAAATTGAATGGCAGGATAATTAGAAGTTTGCGTTTCTAGAACGATCGCTCTCACCCCTATTTCTGTTGCTCGCTTTTTCACCAAAGCCATGAATTTACTCCCAATTCCTTTATGTTGATGAAATGGATCAATATGAATATCATTAATTCTTAACACATTATGCCACTTCTCTTGGCTGATGCTAACAATTCCTACTTCTTCTTCATTTAATTCAGCAATATAGCATTCAATATCTTCTATATGATCTTCAAAAATTTCTCCTTCCAAATACTTGTGAAACGGGGTTTCAAAATGTTTTAACGTAAAATCAATTGCCCAGCCATTTTCTCGTTCTTTATAGACAACATCATAATAGTTGTTGGAGACGTATTGATAGATAATTTTTTTACCGTTAGGAAAGTGTTCTTTATATATCTTTTTTATTTGAAACAACTTTAATCACCCTTTTCATAGTTCTTTAGATAATCTTATTGAACATGGGTATAACTGTAAACAAGTTAGAGGATTTACAACTTGAATTAGCTGATTACATTCATAACAACATTCGGATTCTTGGATCCCTTGAATACATGAGTCCCGTTCTGTATAAACTTGTACACTAAAAAAATTGTTTAGTTTTGTGTAGACAATCCACTTGTTATAAAATACTCTTATTACTCATTAATTAAAGAAGGTGTAAATAGATGTATGATATTACAATTATCGGTTCAGGTGTAAGTAGTGTTTTTTTAGCATATACCTTATCTCAAAGTAATCAAAAGATATTAATTCTTGAAAAAGGAAAATCTATAGAGGAGAGAAATTGCCCTTTAGATCGAGGCGAAACGTGCAATTGTAATTTATGTGAGAAATATTTTGGTTTTGCTGGTTTGGGTAAATCAGAAGGAAAGTTTAATTATTCAACTGAATTTGGCGGCGAATTAGAGCAAAAAGTAGGTAGAGAGAATCTACAACGCTTAATGGATGAAGTTGACGATATTTTATGCCGTTTCGGTGGAGACTCTGTTTTTAAATATTCCACAGCTAATACAGAACTCTCAAAAAGAGCCCAATTATGTAACCTACAGATGTTAACTACTGAGGTGAGGCACCTAGGTACGTCACTTTCAACAAAAATTTTCCAACAAATTTATAAAGTTTTATCAAACAAGATAGATATTCAATTTGAGGTGGATGTGCAAGATATAAAAAAAGATAATAATTCTTTTACTTTAATCACAAATAAAGGTAATATCCGATCTCAGCAAGTAGTGTTTGCAACAGGTCGATCCGGAACAGATTGGTTAAAAAAACAGTGTTCTAGTCTTGGAGTTAAGCAAGGTAAGACCCGTTTAGATTTAGGTATTAGAGTTGAAATGGCAGAACAACAGCTACGTTCAATTTTGGAAGATACCTTTGAAACAAAACTTGCTTATGCACATGAAGATATCATTTCAAGTACTTATTGCATGAATCCTAAAGGAAGAATTATTCGTAAATATCAAGAAGGTTTAGTCATGCCAGATGGTCAAAATTTTCGAGAGCAAAAGAATGGAACTTCTAACTTGAATTTTACTTTGTTCACTCCAACATATTTCCCTACTCTTGAAGAAGCAAATACATATGCACATAAGGTGATCGGCGAAATAAATAAAGGGACAGATCGTATTGTAGTACAACGTTATGGAGATTTAAGGAAGGGACACTCTACAACAAAAGAAAATATGAATTATAATCGAATTCAGCCTTCGTTAAAAGCTGAATTTGGGGACTTAACTAAAGAAATTCCTTTACTATTTATTCAAATCATGCAGGGATTTTTAAACCATTTGGAAAAATTTATTGGTGAAGCCATTGATGAGGATACATTGCTTTATGGTATGGACGGAAAATTTTATTCACCAACAATAGAAACTGACGGAAATTTCCAAACAAATATTCAAGGATTATATGTAATTGGAGATTGTTCAGGTGTTACACATTCATTATCACAAGCAGCAGCTAGTGGTATTTTCGTAGGTAAACATTTAGCTATTGAGACTCCCACCCCTAAAGGGACAAGCTGACTAATGTCAGTGGGATTCCTGAGTAACTAAGCGTTCGCAGTCCATTTCTGTTTTGAACAGCTCTCAAGATTGGGGTATCCCATTACCCCTCCCTATCCAGTGCATATAGCAGATAGGGCTACACTACTTTTACCATAGCGTATAGTTGGTTTCGTTCGATGTGTTTTAGCGTCTTTTTCTTGACGACACATATTGTTTTACCGATAGCATGAATTAGGCTATCGAACCATATACAATATCCAATTTTCAATGAACGAGCGTGTTTTAAAGACTTTTACTTGTCTATACATGAAGTATAACACCCTTTCAGACAATTAAGGTAGCAAAAGCTATCTCTTGTCTGACCTCACTTTCATCCCATGTCTAAAGACGGGCTACACCCTGCATGGGCTTTCTCGTTCGGAAAATCTGTAATTGTTAGTTTTTAACGAACAAATCATGAATAGACTTGGTCATTCAGATGAGCAAATTACCAAGAATGTCTATCTCCACGTGACAATGGAATAACTTTATTGTCACTCACCAATTCCTAATCGATCTTTCAATTTAGATATTCTTTTCCTTCGCACTATAAAAACACCCCTTTAGATAACCATATCCAAAGGGGTGAAACGGTACGACTTTATATCAAATTTTATTAGGTTAACTTGGAATCTTCTCCCTTTGGTGTAAGTGCAGAAAAAAGTCCAATTAAATTAGGTAGTATACTGTATAGTAAAAACAGCCAGCTTTTCGTCATGATCGAGATAATCGTAAAAACAATAACAGACGTAGCAATGACGATTAATCCAAACTTCACACGAGAAGGCTGCAACGGGACTGTGCTGGACATGTTGATAGACAAAATAACCCCAATTATACCCCAGCTCCCTATGTGTGTTAAAAGAAGGATACCTAAAACCATCGCGTTGCTTAATTCAATCCCAAACATGATTAAAGAAAAGAGAACATAAATCGCTCCTAATGTCACATACCATGAATAGGATTTTGCATTTTGCCAAATATGATAATATAGCTCATCTATACCTCTGTTTTCTCTAGCTTTTTTCCGTCCGAACCACCAACCAAGGATCCCACAAATCAATCCTCCATACAATCCAATAATACCCCCGATAGAAACCTCCATAATTACATTCTCCCCTCTTCGAAAATAAACACTTCTTCAATCGTGCAATTGAAAACTTTTGATATGTTGTAGGCAAGCTCAATAGATGGATTGAATTTTCCTGTTTCAATTGCAATGATCGATTGCCGTGAGACTCCAACTTGTTTCGACAATTCCTCCTGCGTAATCTTCTTCGATTTTCGTAATTCGCGAATTCTGTTTTTCATAAAGCCTCCTTTAAAAATGTAAAGTAAACTGTACATCCGTTGATAAGTCAAGTTTACTTTACATTGATATGGATGTCAAGTTAACTTTACAATTCGATTTTTGTTTAAAACAACATAGAACCCTTATTAGGAGATGTCCGGGAGACATAACCAAAAGGAATCAAAATAAAACTGTTATAAGTTAAACAATACTCTTTAACTAAACTGCCACGTTCGTATTAGTTGAAGAAGAAAAAGATGGGATCTCTGTGGAATCCCATCTTGAAGTAAAGCTCCCGTAGTTTAATAAGTCCCCATTCTACATCCGCCGGAGACTTCTGTACCTGTCGCTGCGCTTTCGCTACAAAACATTTGATTAAAGAAGTTAAAATATTTGCTTTTTTCCCTATTTGTGCTGTTTTTATGTACAAGCTTATAGATCCTTAGCAAACCAAAGGTCTATAAACTTGATATGGCCTATTCTATTTATTGTTTTGGTGTATTTGCAGTAAGTGGATTACTGTTTGCTACTAATTGTACTGGTGTCGTGCCTTGCTGAGCAGCCTGTGTCATTTGTTGGGCATTGTTCATTAGCCCAAAGCGTTTCAGTACACCAAAAATAGCCGCGCCGCCTATAATCCCCCACGCTAAAAATCTCACGGATGAAAACCTCCTTTCTCATACCGGATTTTTTAAAACAGGTTTAGTATTAGAAATCCTATGCGGTTTATACTGCGTTAACTAAAGGGGTTTTTGTTCTATTTACAGATTATTTTCAAAAATAACAAAATATAGTAAAATAAAATAGTATAAAATTCGAATGGAGGTAGTACATGAATATTAAAATTGCTTCATCAGAAGAAATCCCACAAATAGAAATATTATATGAAGAGCTGTTTTTAGAAATGTCAAAACTACAACCTCAATACATAGCACCCGCAAAGCAGGATGTAGAATTTCTTAAAAACATAATTTTGGAAGAGAAATCAGACATTTTTGTTGCTGAATTAGATAACAACATTGCCGGATTTTTACTAATTCAAGAATTAGCTACTCCTCCATATTCTTGTATCGTCCAGCATAATTATGCATATATTATGGATGTAATTGTTGGAGGTCAATACCAAAGTAAAGGCATTGGTTCACTTTTGCTACAAGAGGCAAAAAAATGGGCAGAAGAGCGTAAATTAGATTTCTTGGAGTTAAGCGTTTTAGCAGAAAATATTGGCGCTATTAACTTGTATGACAAACACGGATTTAATGAAACGAGCCGTACTATGCGATTAGAACTTTAAAAGTATGTATGATATTAGAGCCTGCATTAATAAGGCAGGCTCTTTTATATTAGGTAGAAAGCAAACTTTCCCCTGTTTTATGTTTACTTATAACCTCTAAACTCCATTAAATAAAATCTTTCCACGAAAAATCAATACTTAAAATACCAATCGGAAGCTCATTAGCTATATAGTTTTTTCCAACGGCCACTTTTGGTTTACGAAAACATACTAGATTATTATAATAACCAAAAGCTTGGCAAATAGACGGACGTACCGAATGAATTCCACATCGGTCATTTATTTCGTCAAAAAAAATACAGGTTCCATAAAGTCGTTGTTGATTTTTTAAATCTAGGCTCATTTTTTTAGGCATCGCTTTGATTTTCTTTTTTATTTTCTTTAACTCTTGTTCTGTAATTGGAACAGGCCCACAACACATCCCTCTACAGCCTTTACAAGGTAAATCTTCCATAAAACAATCATCTCCTAGAAAAAGCAAGTGTTATAATTCGTTTTTTGATTTGGATTCTCTAGTTCATTAACCCAATTAAAGCAAAAATAGGACTCTCCTGGCCAGGAGAGTCCTATTTTACACTTTAAATTAATAATTGTAAATTATAGCACAAATGAATTATTTTGTCAATAAAATAATCTACACAATTACTAGTATCTAACATCAAATTCAATAATATTTATTTAAAAAACCAATGATAACATTATTTATTTTTTCTAAATAATCTTCTGAAGGGAAATGGCCCATATTAAATGATTGAAAAATAGTCAAATTTGGTATGACTTGTTCAGCTCTTTTTTTGATTTTCTTTTCTGGAAAGAAAATATCCTTTTCTCCAGCGATAATTAATGTAGGTGAAATGTAATTTTCTAATTCTTTTCTACCTGTTAGTTTTGGCATCTCTTGTTCTAATTTTACGTAACGAAAAATATCTCCAATAATTTGCCGATCAAACTCTTTCATGCAATTAGCAGACATTCTATCAGCTATTTTCTCAAGATATATGGCTGACGAAGAATTTTTAAACAGTAGCAAAGGGATTAAGATATGTTGAATCATCTCCATTTTGGAGCCAACTTTTAATCCAGCTGGGGAAACAAGCGTTGCACATTCAATCCTATCTGGCATATAAGCAGCGAGCCTTAAAATGATACCCGCTCCATACGATGGTCCTAAGAAAGCACATTTCTTAACATTAAAATAATCCATCAATTCAACTATCCATTGCCCAAAGCTAAAATCCTTAGCTGAAATTCTCTTTTGCTCACTATATCCTGGGTGACCAATCGTGTCAGGCGCATATATTCTATATTTTTTTATTAACGGCTTAAACCAGGATAATGTCATCGGATTAATGCAATTCCCACCTTGAAAAATAAACAAAGGCTTTCCTTCTTTCGGACCCGCCATAAGTACATGTGTTTTGCCGATCGATGTATCCACAAAAGCTCTTTCAACTTCAAAATCAAAAGAATTTAAATATTGCTCATAATGATTTAAAATTTCCAATCTACCTTTTTCACTAGTATAAATTAAATGCTTCATTAAATCCCTCCTGCATTAATTTTACAGGATTTAGCTAATTTTCATAACACTTTCTTTAAAATGTGTACTCTTCACCATCTTCCGGTACAAAAACTTGTGCAGCAATCCCCTTTTCATTTATAAAGCTTTTTAAATCTGTTCTTGATAATGTCCAATGATTGACCGCTTCCATATGACTAACGATAATTTTTGCATTTGGAGCAGTTTTGTATACTTCATAAATATCATCTTTTCCCATTATGAGAGAGCCTCCCTCTAAAAATTGATTGTCTCCCCCATTAACGACAATAATTTCTGGATGATTTTTTAGGAGCACTTCTTGCACTCCGTCATACCATACAGTATCGCCAGCGATATATAATTTTTTCTCATTTGGATGGTTAAAGACAACACCACACACTTGACCAGTTAATTTTAAAATTTCTCCCCTGCCATGTTGACCTTTTGTTTTAATTAATTGAATACCTTCAAAAACGGTATTTTCTTGTAAAACTTCGACATTGAAAAAGCCAGATTTTTTAACTTCATTGGCATCCTCTTCATTTTGAACAAACATTTTAAGATCTTTCGGTAGTACTTCTTTAGCGACTCCGTCAAAATGATCTAAATGTAAATGAGTTACGATTACAGCATCGACATGAATGAGTTTGTCAATGGATGTTGGTAATTCAACTAATGGGTTATTTTGATCCTGTCTTAAAGAGTTTGGATAAGGAGGATACACACCTTCGTTTGCCAAAAGTGGATCAATTAAAAACTTTTTCCCCGCATATTCGATTACTAAAGTGGCATTGCGGATTTGTTGAATTTTCATATTTATAACTCCTTTTCTTTAAATTACATTTAGTTTATACTATGTCCAAATAGTAATTACATAGCTAAAATCAAGTCTTTTAGTGATTTGACTTGAAAAATGAAAGGAGTTACTACATGTTAGATAGTACGGATTTACGTATACTAGATGAGCTTTCCAAGAACAGTCGTATTACGATGAAGGAATTGGGTGAGAAGGTTCATTTGACAGGGCAAGCGGCGTCATCGAGGGTGGCAAGGCTTGAAGATAATGGGGTTATCGAGAGCTATACAATCGATGTGAATCATATAAAATTAGGTATCAATGTCCATGCATTTATTAATATTTATACAAAAAGTCCGTACCATGAACCTTTTCTGTCATTTATAAAAACGCAGCAGCAATATATTGTTAATAACTTCAAAATCAGTGGAGATAGTTGTTATCTGCTTGAATGTAGATTCCCATCAAACGAAGTATTAGATCAGTTTTTAGTCGATTTAAATAAGCATGCAAACTATAAATTGTCAATTGTCATTAGTAAATAGTGAAATGCCAGGCTCTCTCCATGGATTGCCTGGTATTTTTCATTTGTTTTCAATTTTCCACTTTTACATAAACGCTACCGAATAACTTCCCATCAATATAGGCATCCAGCTTCCACATACCACCAATTGGGAAAGTCATATTAGTTGGAGCATGGTTATCCGCGCCACTGTTCGGTCCAAGTAACTTAGCATTTGAAACCAATTCCACTTCTTTACCTGTCAATTGGTGAGTTCCCTTGACGCGAAGGAAGTCTCCTGATTTAACGCTCTCTCCCCAAAAATGCCAGCCATATTTTCCTATTTGACTAGCCGCTATTTTTTCTTCTTTATTATGCGTAAATCCTAATAATTGCGGTTCACCAATGAAGCTTAAATTTTCAAATGTAAAATACTCGCTTTCTTGCCACTCATTTTCTTTTGCTAGAACTTCTCCACCAAGACTCAAACTATTATCATGTAGCACTATGTCGTTGGATTCTTTATGTGAGCAATCTACTAATAGCAATCCACAAATTGTGACGAAACCCATAATCCTTTTCACGTTTATTTCCCCCTTTTATTGTGTAACGATTATTTAACATTTTTTGTTACAAAATTTATCATTGTCATTTCCGTTATATTCTAAGTGTAATTGCACAATCTAAAGTGTAACTAAACAATAACGGAGGTAATAGTAATGAAAAAATTCTTATATATCGGCGCAATGGCAGCATTCCTACTAACTGCTTGTTCTTCTCATGACGAAGCTCCCGCTAGCGAACAAGCAGAAGCAAAAGAAAAAACCGTCAATGCTGAGACAAAAGAAAATCTTGAGAAAAGTTTTCTATATGAATCGGAAGATCAGTTTACAAAGTGATTGAGAAGACAGATAACTAATTAAGGTTATCTGTTCTTTATTATGTACTTTCCATCACAGAAATCTTTTCGTTTAAAAACTTAAACGTTTTGGAGACTTCTAAAATCAGTCTTATCATATGGAATTTGATCAATCATATGCGTATCTTATGCTTATGTTTCATGGCTATTGTTAACTTCATAACTGTAATAATGCTACATTAACTGCCCAGCTTTGGTGTTCGTGGAATAAGCAATCAATTGCTTGCATTGGTGCCATCCATTTTAGAAAGCGGTCAACTTCAGTTGGTTTACTTATTTGTCTACCCTTATCGCATAAATAAAAATAGCCTTCGCTTAGGTAATACTTATATTCATTTGTAGAATAAAAATATCTCTGTGCACACCCTATAAAATGACCTATCTCAATATCCATTCCCATTTCTTCAAGGGCTTCTCTTTTTAAACACTCTTCGTGAGTCTCATTTTTTTCTATTCCACCACCAGGGAGGAAAAAGTTGCCATCATTTGTTTGAATAATCGCTATTTTTTCTTTCTGACTATTGAACATTAAACAATAAACAGCAGGTCTCCATATGTAGTCCTTGCCTTCTTTTTTCTCACCGAATGTGATAATATCCATAATTAATCCTCCCCTGATTCTTATTCGAACATTCCTTATTAAACTAAGTTGCTTCGATAGTTAAAGAAAAAAATCCTGCAAAAACAGGATTTTAAGCAAACTTTATTTCTTTAATTAAAAAACTGCTCCCCATTATTAAATGGAGGTGCAGCTCAATATGAATGTTCTTATTTCACCATCAATTCACGCTTAAATTGCTTTGATTTTTTTCTTTTTAACAACAAATGATATTGATGTCCCTTGATTTAGTTTACTTGTGATGCGAAGTCCTTCACCGTAATGTTGTTTTAAGCGAAGATCTGTATTTAGCAATCCAATTCCAGTAGAAGTTTTCGATTTTCTTTCAAGTAAACGTTCCATTGTAGCCTCATCCATTCCATTACCATCATCCGACACAGTAATCTCAATGTATGTGTCGTAATCTACAATGCGAATATGAATATTCCCGCCATTTTCACGAGGCAAAATACCATGTTTTAAAGCATTTTCAATTAATGGTTGGATGGTCAGTGATGGGATCATGACGTCTGTAGAAACTTCCAAATCCCATGTTGCATTGATCCGCTCTCCAAAACGTTCCTTATGAATATATAAATAGGATCGAACAAGATTTAACTCATCCTCAATTGGAACAAGCTCATCAATATTTTGGAACTTAAATGATTCCCTTAAAAAATCACTAAGTGCTTCAAGTAACTTACTAGTACGTTCAATATCAATTTCACTTAATGTGATAATGGCATTTAATGTATTGAAAAGAAAATGCGGCTGTATTTGTGCCTGAAGCCAAGCTGCCTCCATTCGAAGCCTTTCTTGTGCGGATTGTTTAACATCGGTTAGTGCTTTTACTCTTGATCTTAGCTCTAAAGCGTCCACAGGCTTCGTGACGTAATCATTAGCACCAGATAAAAATCCATTATTAATGTCTTGAGTCTGACTTCTTGCCGTAAGAAGTAACACCGGAAGCTCTGTTATTGAAAATTGCTGACGAATTGCACGTACTAATTCGTAGCCAGACATATTTGGCATCATCACGTCTGAAATGACCAAATCCCACTCTTGTGACATTAATATTTCAAGAGCTTTGCTACCACTTGTAACCGTTACTAAGTCGTATTTTTCTATTGAAAGTATTGTTTCGATAACTCTTAAGTTCACTGGATCATCATCGACGACCAAAACTCTAGGTCGATTTGCTTCAATGATTGAATGGTTTTTAGTTTGATCATCGAATGGATTTGGATTTGTAGAAGTCTCTACTGTAGATTCTTCCATCGCACTTGATAGTAGAGCATCATTTTCTGTAGCATTTTGCTCATCAGGGAAGTTTGATATTGGTAAGGTGAAAGTAAATTCAGACCCTTTCCCTACAATTGAATTTGCTTGTAATGTTCCCCCATGCAGTTCAACTAATCGTTTACTAATACTAAGCCCTAACCCAAATCCGCCTTCAATCATTGCCTTACTAAGGGTACCCTGCTCATAAGGTTCAAATATACGTTGAATGGTGTCCTCATCAATACCAATACCAGTATCTAAAATAACAATTTCCGCCATGTCATTTTTCACATGACCTGATATTGTCACTTCGCCTTCATTCGTGTATTTCACTGCATTATGAAGTAAATTGAAAACAATTTGAATAACCCTATTTTCATCGGCAACTACTTTCGGAAAATTTTCAGGGATTTGATTAATTAACTGAATCTGCTTTCCTTCCTTCATAACATAGAGCATATCTAACACACCCGATACAATTGGGTGAATCGAAAATGTTTTAAGGTTTAGTTTGGGATTATTTTCTTTTAAGCTCATAACATCTAGTAAATCATTTAACATTAGTGACATACGCCATCCGACAGATAGCACCGTTTCTAAATCCTTGACACTTTTGTCACTGAGCACACGATCTTCTCTTTCCAAAACAGCTTTAGAAATGTTAAGGATCCCATGAAGAGGATTTCGTAATTCATGAGACGTATTGGCAAGAAATTCATCCTTTAACTTATTTGTTTTTTGGAGCTTAATAGCAAGTTCTTTTGTATCCGAATGGACTTTAGCATATCCTTTAAACCATAAAATCGCCAAACAAGCTACTGTTATAATAATATCAAATGGATACATAATTACTTTGATTCCAAAAATAAGAAGAAGTCCATCCCAAATAAGATTATTACCAAATGCTAAAATGGCAAGAAGTAAAAAAATATTACTTTTAATCTCTTTAATAGATTCTCGCATTACTGTTAGGATCGTAATAACGATCGGGATTCCTAAAATCATAATGTAAATGCCTTGATTGATTACTACATAGCGAGTAGACAGCACGATTGTCAACAATGATGCTATACCACAGAAAATACTAAACAAATGAATATATTTTCTCACATGTTGAGGTAACCAATGTTTAATGCATTGAAGCATTGAAAAGCCTATGCCGACCATAGAAAGATGAACTAATTTAAAGGCCCCGTCGTAACTAATCGGAAACCAATAAGATAATAATTTGTCATCGCTTCCTAATAGGAAATAAACCATACTACTAATCGATAACAGTGAAAAGTAAAGTAATCTTCTTTCTTCCATGTTTCCAACAAAAAATAAAATAATGGAATAGATAGCATGTAGTAAAAAAACAACAGCTACTAGTTGTTGCATATTTATCGACAATTGAGTTTCACGAGCTACTATATCTTCTTTCCCAAATTTAATGGAGCGAACAATTCCACCGTTGCGAGGGTCCTTAAAGTTTGAAGCCTGAACAATAATGTCGATTTCTTTGTGACCGTTCGCTTCAAAAGAAGCAGTATACGGAACATTCTTGGCAACGGTTTTTTCTGCACTTTCCCCTATTTGGCCTGATTTTGCCAACCGCCTACCATTTACATATATTTCTGAGGAACTTCGAATACTTGGAACTCGAATACTGTAAGTTATATTGTCTTCTGGATTAACGAGTAATTTTAAGCGATAAGTACCGTAACCATAAGGTGTCATCTCTCCCTCTTGTAAAGATGAACTCCACCCTTTAGGAACCTGTATGTATTTAGCATGATCCTTCTTGGATGCTAAATGCTGTTCTTCACTAACCAACCAATTATAAGGATAAAATTCCCACTCTCCATCAAGTGTAACAGCATGACTGTCATTAAAATTCCAATTTCTTAAATCCATTTGACCTTTTACAGCATGTGGTTGATCTGTATTATTAAATACTTGCAGCCATAAAATTCGTGAGCCTGTTAGCAAGATAATAAACAAGCTAATGATGAGAGCAATTTTTCTCTTTTTCATTAAAAATAATTGTCAAAAGGTAGTTTGTGATTTTCTGTTATAACACAAGCTCCCTTAGGCAAAACCTCACCTCCTACGATATATTATCCTATCAGAGTTACCATTACTTTTAAATCTATTTTTTAAACTAAAATCCAAATTTTACAATGTATTAATATTGACCTTTTATATAACAGAAAGAAGGTCTTTTTGATATCGGGTATTTGGGCACCCGCTGAAAGCAATTAAATGATTCTAGGCTGCACAACATGCTTGAATGTAACAGCTTTCACTGTCATGCAGAGTGCCATCCAAATCAAATAAAATTGTTTATCCATATTTCAAATTACAATAGCTTTAACTGTTTCAGAGCATATTCTGTTGTCATTGTAATGTTTTCAGGTATTTCGTCTATTGAGAACCAATGTACTTTCTCTAAAGCATGCGGCTCTCTATTTCGTACTTCCCCATTCGTAATACGAGCAGCGAAAGTAGGTGCAACATAATGAATATTTTCTGTTTGAATAATATGGTTGGTCACACATACTAGTCCTGTTATGTCGATGTCCACTCCAAGCTCTTCTTTAATTTCTCGTATAATCGCGTTTTCTATTGTTTCCATATAGTCAACCTTGCCACCAGGTAAACTCCAACAACCTGCTTCAGGTGCTTTTTTACGTAAAACAAGTAAAATTTCATTAGCTTTATTTTGGATAACTGCCCCCACGCCAACCTTTGGTAATTTTCCTTTTTCCATTACTCTTTTCCTCCTCTATTAAAATTAACCTCTATCAAAAGCTATTAGCGAATAGTTATTTTATATTATTTCTCCCTAATTTTGGGTCACTTTTTTTTACAAATGTCTTTTTATCTTAATTGCAAATTTATTTATTAAACTTAGATGATTACCTTCTCTCCTTTTTACAACGTTAATTATTATAGATTGTAGAAAGAAAGAAGGAAAATAATATGAGCTATTCAGGTAATGGTTACGGCACAGGGTCAGCTTTTGCCCTAAATGTAGTACTATTTATTCTTTTAATTATTGTCGGTGCTACTTTCATTAAATACTAAAAATCCCACTACCAACTTCTCTATTGCTCATATTTCACTTGAGAAATACTAACTTACCCCTATACCTTCTATTACTAAGGGTCACTTTCCTCCGGTGAGCCTTTTTATTTTTCCTTTTATAAATTTGTACGACTAACAACAAAACCATGTTGATTTTGTTTATTGAAACGGGTAAAACACTCAATTCACTTGGTTTAGAAATATAACCCCTTACCAACTGGCTGAACAGTTTCTAGTACAGTATCAACCATTTTTTCATTAACTAGGGTCCTTATGATCCAAGCTACTAAATCTTGCGCAGCATAACACCCTGCAGCAGTCGAAATATTTCCTTCGTTGACGAAACTTTGTTAAATTACATTTACATCAAATTCTTTAAGCTGCTCTACTACAGATGGATATGTTGTAGCTTTTTTACCAGTTAATAAATGTTTTGCTCCTAGTAGTAACGCACCTGAACACATAGAGCCTATTAATTGTCTTTCTGGATCTATATGAATTTTATTAAGATATTCTTGATTTTTATATAAATCTTGAACACCCTTTCCGCTTGCAAATATTACAGCGTCAGCAGATGGGATATCAGCTAGGTTACCTGTCATCGGTATTCGTAAGCCCGACATCGATTCATGTGTTTCTTCTGTCCCCAATAGTTGGACATCCCAATCTGAAATACTACCAACTAACCGTACACGATTTAATAAATCCCATGGTAAAAAAACATCTATATCTGTGAAATTATCGAAACAAACAATTGCAATTTTCATTTCCTTACCCCCATTGTTTTAATCTCTTAGCATTTCTATTATAACAATACGGAGGAATAATATGGGTATTTAACAATGAGAATCTCTTTTATTTCATCGTTTTAACGATAAAAACCAAGACAGTAATTAAACAATCTTGGTCTTGGCCTTTTATGATGTTTTTTACTTAATTAAAGAAAAAATATTAGTATCATACGGAACACCATTTTGGTGCATATAATTTTTTAATATCCCTTCTTTTTCAAAGCCTAACTTTGTTAATAGCTTGTTTGAAGCTTCATTTTCAGTAAAAACAATCGCTCCAATACGCATTAAATCCATCTCTTGAAAGCCAAATGTTACTACTCTATTAACAGCTTCCTTTGCATACCCTTTTCCCCAGCTCTCAGGAAAAAGTGCATAGCTGATGTCAGCTCTTTTATGCTCAGTGGACCACTCTTGAAAACCAATCGTACCGATAATACCTTCTTGTCCTTTTAATGCAATTCCCCATTTAATACCACGTTTTTCATCATAATTCTTTGAAAAATTTTTAATTATTTGTTTAACCTGCTCTAAACTTGTTAATGGATTCTGCCCATAATGGCGTAAAACATCAGCATTTGAAAAGCAATTTAAAACATCTTGAGCGTCATGTTCAGTAAGTTCTCTCAACACTAATCGTTCAGTATCTAAAATAGGAAACATCTTCTTCACTCCATTTCCAAATAATTCATATGTTAAATTCTATCTTAAAAGAGTTAGCGTTGCATTACTATTTTTTAAATATTCGGTCGCTGAAGCTTCACTATTCTTTCTTTAAAATAAAATTTCTTAGATTTTGCAATTCTTAAGAAATCATTAATTTTATAGATCTTTATTATTTTTAGATATAGAAAAAGACCTGGTACTCATCCATAAAGTGAGCTCGGGTCCTTTGTTTAGACGGTATATTTGAATTGCAATGGTCTTTTCTCAAATTGTCATCATCAACTTACAGTGCTGAATAAATTTATCGATAAATCAGGATAAAACCCTCTTCATAAGGTAATTGGCCCTGAATTCTTAACTCTGTACAACATAATATAAAGATAAAAAGGAAGTATCATGTGTTTTTGGTTGAAATATTAATTTGCTATCACATTGTTTCAACTAGATAGCACCGTATTCTCTGTTTTATCATAGTATGCTAGTACGCCCCTGAAGGCACCTCTTAATTCAGCGGATGTTCGGACACCCGTTGAAAGAAGTTAAAGGTTATGGCGCAATGCCATAGCTTTTTTTATCAATCATACTACCTTTTCTTTCTATCTACTCAGAAAGGAGGAAATTGTTTTGAGTTATTCAGGTTATGGAACAGGCACGAATTTTGCCTTTGCTATTGTTTTATTCGTTCTTTTGATTATTGCCGGTCTTGGCTTGTTCTATTTATTAAGAACTTTAGTATGGAGCGGTGTGTAGTATTGCCTAATATTCCAAAAGTTAATAGAGGCTATTTTTGCCTTCATTCTAGGACTTGCGTGTATGAATATTACCATAACGGAAGTCCTTTTTTATGTTTCCATATACTATTATTTACTCTTAAACCTGGAAGTCGATGGTCAAAATATTTCAACCCCTTAATTCCTTTACATCCATTTTATTTAACAATCCGTCTCTTTTATTTCAAGATATCCCACTTAATTATGCCTCGGCATATTTGCTTCCGGAATCGGAAAGAAGTCAAATATTTAATTTCATTTTTCTACTAACGCTTTTCATTTCAAAATGTTCATAAAAATCAATCGCTTTCGTATTAAATTCCCAAACATTTAACTCGACTGAATCAACTTTCTTGTCTTTAGCCCAAGTCATACAAGCATTAAATAACATTTTTCCTATCCCTTTTCTTTGTATGTTTGCTTTTACACCAAAATCGTGGATTCCTTTGAACAAGAGACTCGAAAGGTGGAGAAGATTCAACACTTATGACTGCGAAACCCAATACAAATTCATCTTCCTTCGCAATTAGAATATCACTCTCTTCGTTGACAATTAATTCTTTATAATAGGATACGGGCATTACAGACTCAACACTTTTAAAAATCGTTGGTTCCTTCATTACGTGCTCTTCATGCCCTTCTTTTACAATCTCATTCACTGCGAAATAATCTTCCTCCGTTGCAATATAAACCTCAATTGTCATCATTTAAACCTCCTCATTTCAATATACTTTATAAAAATTAGGGGATTTCTCCCTTTTATAGACAAACCAAAGATTGTGGTGTTATCCTAGTTTTGCATCTCCTTTCAAGTACCTTATTATTTATGAATAAAGTGTTCAAAAGAATATTACTATTTGGAGGTAGAATTATGAATCCTATATTAAATCAAGTCGGAACAATTTTTATTCCTGTGAGTAATATTGAAAAATCAGGTAATTGGTATTGTGACATATTAGGGTTACTAGCAGATGGTGAGATATTATTTGGTCATTTATATATAGTACCTATGAATGGCACGGGAATTGTATTAGATAGCAAGATTTATTCAGCGGAAAATATATTCAAAACCCCGCCTTTTCATTTTAATACTACCAATATCGATCAAGCATATGAGTATATGAAGAGTAAAAATGTCGAATTAACAACAGAAATTGAGCATCACCAGTGGTTTAATTTCAAAGATCCTGATGGGAATCATTTAATGGTTTGCAAACGTTAAATTATCAATTATACCTCGGCATAATTGCGTAGGGATATAATAAATAGGTTTTTGAAATATTAATTTGTAGGAAGTCTCGGAATCGATAAGGCAGCACAAAGCCGAATCCGGACTTTTCGTGTGGATATGCTTAAACTTATTCCACCTTAATTCTTATAAAAAATAATCAATTTATCTTTCCAATTATTATTTTCCTATACATTCCATTTAGCATTATAGGTGTATTTTCTTCTACTACTATATTTTCAGGTGATAATTCTTCAAAGCTCCGACCAATATCTGTTCCTAATATGCTTACAATGGGTCTTAGCAACATTTTAGGTAAGGACAGTTTTTGGTTTTTAGGGACAAATTTATCAAAAACGATTATTTTCCCTTCTTGCTTTAAAACCCTTGTCATCTCTTGAAAACATTTAGTTGCATCGGGTACTACCGAAAGGATTAAACTCGCTACGACATAGTCAAACGATTCATTTTCAAATTCCATATTTTGAGCATCCATTTCCAAGAATTTAATTGTGGAATTTCCAAGCTTTGCTCTTGCTTTTCCTAGCATATCAGGTGAAAAATCAATAGCCGTTATATTTAGGTTAGCGTGATGTATTAACTCTAAATCAGCTCCTGTTCCTACACCGACAAACAGGATCTTTTGTTGATTATTGAATGGTATGGATTGAAATATTTGTTTTCGAGCATTCAAAAAAATTCCTGAATTAAAGAACTTGTCGTAAATTGGAGAACCAATCTTATATATAAATTTATTCCAAGAATTATTCAAACCTCTTCACTCCCACTTAAATATTAAATCCCCCTCTTACTCAATAATACATCACACCATTTTCCTTTTGTATAAAATTACCTATTAATATTTAAAAAACCGAATACTCATTATCAATAAAATATTGAGTACCGGTCATTTGTTTATATTGTTGTCAAAAACATTAATTTAATCTACACACCACCTAATGATAAGTCCCGCGTGTGTAAGGCCTCCACCAAACCCATAGATTAATAAAGTATCCCCATTATTTAATTTCCCTTCGTTTATGCCTAACTGTAAGGCCAACGGAATAGAAACGGATGATGTATTTCCCATATATTCAACACTAGTTAATGTTTTCTCTAGGCTAATACCTGATTTTTCACAAATGGATTCTATCATTCTTAAATTCGCACTATGAGGCACAAACCAATCTATTTCATGTAGTTGCATTTGTGCTTGCTGTAGTAATTTCTCTATACCTATAGGAAGTGTACGCGATGCCCATTTATATACCTCTCGTCCATTCTGCACTATTTTTCCTGACGTATTCAAGGGCGAACCGTGCATAGTAGTTGATAAATTTGTTAAGTATAAATGCTTACCTCCATCTCCATTTGTACCGATATGACTAGCGATAAAGCTTGGCATTTCTTCATCCTTTTCTATTAAAACTGCTGCAGCTCCATCTCCAAATAAGATACATGTCGTTCGATCTGTATAGTCCGTCACTTTAGATAAAGCTTCTGTCGTTATAAATAAAATTTTACGATGGAGGCCTGATGTAATTAACCCGTTCGCTACATGTAATCCATATGTAAATCCAGCACAAGCAGCGTGAAGGTCTAATGCACCTACATCTTTCATTTGAAAGTGTTCTTGGATTTGGCAAGCTACACTTGGAAAAGCATAATCAGGTGTAGTTGTTGCAACGAGAATTAAATCTATATCTGAAAGATCCTTTTGATATTGTTCAACCAAATTCTCTATAGCTTTAAAGGCTAATGTAGACGCAAATTCATTCTCACTTGTTATTCTTCGCTCCTTCATGCCTGTTCTTTGTACAATCCAAGCATCGTTCGTCTCTACTATCTTTTCTAAATCATCATTTGTTAGTCTATTTTCGGGAACATAGGTACCTATTGCTGTTATTCTTGCTTTTGATTGAATGTTAATCATTCAACAACTCACTCCTTTTTCATATTCAAGTACTATTACTTAACAATACAAAATTAAGGTATTTCAAAACTTTGTAATTCCTTTAATATGTATTAATTTTCTTCATAAGAAATAACTTAGACAAAATAAATTATATCACCTTGTTTTAGTAACTGGTACTAATTATACGGAAAATAAAAAATATATTCAACTTTAACACCAAAATAAAAGGCATCAAGAAATTTTATATAAGGGTATTGAAGCAAACATACCAATTAACGCTATGAGTTAAGCACCTTCTATAACATATCAACAGGAAATGATTGATAAATGGAGATAGAAGTTTTAAAAGTACCAATGGATAACAATAGGATTCTTAATACGCTTCCTATTCGAAACGGGTATACGTATTGGAGAAGCTCGGACCATTTGTAATCTCAATGTTAAATAATATGGTAAACGGTGTTGAATACTTCCATTCCAACGAATTTTCTATAATGGCACTTCCCTCATACCAAGATATAAATGTTGAAAAAGCTAAAATAAAACTTCCAATTTTAAGTTGCTATATATACTTAAACAACTTTTCCCTCCTTATAAATCCTATTTTTTCGGTTTTTAATTAGAATAGCTTTCTTTTACAAATCCGCACCTTTAGGGAAAGAGGGGGACTGATTGATACCAGTACCACCCTATTCATATTAAAAATTCACTTTAAATCCATTAACCATAATGGATTTAATTTGGTCGAGCTTTAATGGTTCCTCTGACAGTAACTTCAGTTTCACTTGATTTTCATCAGAGAAGGAAACTAAACTTTTTAATTCCTTATGACTTCCGTCTTTCTTAACAATTGTAGCCGTTAATTCTTCCGTTTCTGTCGCATCGCCTTCCCCTATAATCGTTAAACCAAGTGGAGAAACCTTCAGCTCTTTCGCTTTCCAGTCACCAAAGTCCATAGCAAATGGCACCGACTGCCCTCTCATCTCTTCGAGTTTGAAGGTTGCTTCCCAATCTCCCTCTACATATTGACCAGCTGTATAAATCTTTGCCTGCAACTCATACTCAGCTACATTGATATCCTTCACATTAAATATATTTTCCTCATAATTATACGCATAAATTGGTTTTCCTTGTGCATCTCTCCCGTAGGAATAATTCTCTGTAGGAAGAATCTTCTGCCCAGCTGGATTCACTAAATAAAATTCTCCGTGTTCAATCGCATTATTGGCTGGCCACTCTGTTTGCACATATAGTTTGTCATTATGAAGTCCTATATTTTTAATTCGCATTCTGTCGTATAGTGGTGTTTGAATATTCAACTTACCTGCTGGTAGTACATATACACCTCCTTCACGGGACTCTCCACCACTCCCACGAATTGTATCATCCGGCAAAATTTCAGTTTGTTGTTTTTCTACATCTTGTAAATCCTGTGGGAATGTTACATCCTCTAACACTGATTTATCACTTAAAAAAGAACGGATTTTCAACTTAAAGTTATCGGTGCTACTCCCATTAAATGACATAAATCGAACTAAGGCTGTTTTCGTTGTAGCATCAAAACCAATTCTTTCAACAGTAAAAGACCGCCCTTTTGACATGAAATAATCATAAATATCCAATGTTTCATCAATACGGTTTCCTTCAAGATCCTGCATTGTCACATACACGACAGCCATATCTTCATCCTGCATGGCTGAAACAATTTCCATTTTTATTCCATCTTGTTCAACAATACTTTCTATTGGTTCAAGTAATGCCGCTATATCAGGGCTAATATGCCACAGTAAATTTTTCACATTGTCATTCATTGCAGCACCAACCGTAATAGAGCTAGCTAAAAATACGGTAGCCACTGATGGAATGAGCCATGTTTTCTTCCTTTTTTTCTTTACTTGGCTAACGCCCATTCTCGCTCTTATGTGTAAATCTTTCGGCAATGGAATCGACTCCACTGATTCTTTTAACTTATCCATAAAAATCTGCCTCCTCTACTTGAACACGTAATTTTTTCAATGCACGATACAGGATTGACTTTACTGTTCCTAATGGGATTTGGAGCGTGTCAGCAATTTCTTGAAAAGTATAGCCCTCGTAATATTTCAGTATTACAATCCCTTTTTCATCGCTTGTCAATTCCTCTAATATCTGCCTTAGCAAGACTTTAACGGTAGGGTCAACCTGTTCAAACTGTATATTGTCTATGTATTCATTTTGTACAGGCACAATCTTTTCTAGCTTTTTCAAACGATTCAGTGAACTACTAATGGCAATCTTAATAAGCCATGTTTTAATGTAAGCAGGTTCTTTTAAGCTTTCAATTTTATCGAACGCTTTATAAGCAGTTTCTTGTACAATATCTAAAGCCTCCTCTTCATTCTTCAAATAAATAAATGCCATTCGATATATATCTGCTTCATACATCTGAAAAAGTTTTAAAAAGGCTTTTTCATTTCCTTTTTGAGCTTTTTTAATTAAACGAATAATGTAACTCACTCCCTTCTATACATTAGACAATTTAGTTCATGATTTAGCTTAAATAATTTACATTTTCTCGCAAAAAAAGTAGGAAGAATATTCTCCCTACGATTTCATTTATATTAATCCAATTAATTTTTAATAAAATCTTATTACGAAGTACTGCCTCTATTCTCTAATACGGTACAGTAAAAGGAATATAAGTAATCCATTTAGATTAGTAAAAACTCATTTCTGCTTATACCGTTAGCACAAGAAGCGACCGCTCTAATTTGAACAATCGCACCTCGTTAGTGGAATAAGAAACTTAGGATAAAAGGTGATAACAATAATAATAGTGCAATTGAAATCAGCCATTTTGTCAATGTTTTTGAGAGTTTGTCTTTTACATCTTCTTTATACCATCCACCAGATTGCAGTTTATTTCGATATAAAGATTATCATCATAATTCCATAAGTATTCGAATATTTCATCCCTAATTTTTGGTAGATATAAACAATAATCTTGCCTGAAATCAAATAAAAGATTATGAGTAAAAAAACATTCTTATGAACTCCAATAGTACCCTCATTACATTCACTCTCCAAGCTTTTATTTAATATTTATTTTACCACATATATCCACATTGTTATTTAACTATCACAAGATAAAACAACAATCGTTAACAGAATCATAAAAAATAGACCAAACATATTATATATATAAAATATGCTTGATCTATTTATTTACATACGTTTGAAGGTTGTCACCCTAAGATAAGAGCTTCTTGATACCTTTTTTAACACAGCTTTTCTTATCCACGACCAGCTTGGAATTCAGGATATAAGGTCATTCCACCATCCGCAAATAGAGTAATCCCTGTTACATAGCTAGCCTGTGATGAAGCAAGCCACACCGCGACTGCGGCAATTTCTTCTGGTTTGCCGATATACCCCATCGGAACCATACTTTCCACATCTGCACGTTTTGCTGGATCTGCAAATTTTTCAGCATTTATAGGCGTATTAATTGCTCCAGGTCCGATGTTATTAACACGAATTCCCTTAGGAGCATATTCTAACGCTAAAGTTTCAGTCATTAATTTAATGCCCCCTTTACTAGCGGCATAATGCACGAACAAAGGCCAAGGAATTTTCTCATGAACACTGGACATATTGATGACAGTACCTTTAATATCGTTCTCCACGAAGTATTTAATCGCTTCTCGACTACCTAAAAACGCACCCGTTAAATTTGTATTGATGACTCTATTCCAATCACTTAACGGCATTTCATGAGAAGCTACTGGATTTTCTATACCTGCATTATTTATCATGACATCGAGAGTCCCAAACTCTTTTACAGCGGTCTTAATGAGATTTATAACATCCTCTTCAACTGTAACATCACCTTGTACAGCAATGGCCTCCCCACCGGCTTTTTTAACCTCTTCAACGACAGCATTTACATCCGCTTCATTTGAACGGTAATTAATAACTACCTTCGCTTTTTCTGAAGCGAAACGAATGCCCATTGCTTTACCTAGTCCCGTTGCAGCACCTGTAATCACTACAACTTTTCCTTCTAAATCTGGATACATACAAGGCCCTCCTTTTTATCTTTTCGCAATCCCTAACATAATTCCAGCAGCAACGATAAAAACAATTCCAATGATAATTGCAATGAATTGCTTTTTTGTTTTTTTCTCTCCTAATATAAAAATTCCGCCTAAAGTAGCGATGACGATCCCCATTTGGGAAAGAGAAAAACTTGTTGCGACTCCTACACGTGGCTGAGAAATAAATAAAAACATGTTTCCGGCAGCCCAGATTAAACCTGGGATAATATTACGAAATGCATATTTGTTAAATGGTTTATGCTTGAATGTTAATAAAACTCCACCTATTACCATCCCAATTGCTTGTGGTAATAAAGCAGACCATCCACTTACATTAAATAAGCGTACTACCACCACATATACTAAGTATCCAAAGGTTGAAATAAGTAAAATTAAAATTCCTTTTTTCAAATTGCTTCCGTGTTCTTCTTTTTTCTCTTCTGGATTTGGAAGAGATGTTAGAATGATACCAGCAATGATACTAATAAGTGCAAGAATCCCTAATATAACCGACATCTTTGTGGACCATTCATGAAACACAATGACTCCAAATAATGTTGTCGATACTAATTGTAGCCCTGTCGAAATGGGCATTGTTTTGGAAACACCTATTAAATCAATACTTTTCAATTGGTTTACTTGTCCTAATGCCCAAAAAAGACCTGATACAATTCCGACTCCAATCACTATAGGCGATAACTCAGGCTTTACGAAGAAATAAACACCTATAGAGAAAATAAGTGCACCAAATGTTGTCCCAAGTACTTGACTATAGGGTCCACCACCGAGTTTAACGTTAAATAATACAATACTTCCCCAAAAGAGAGCTGGTAATAATGCTAGGATGATGTCCATTTCTTTAAACTTTTCACCTCTCTAAATACTTATTTGATTCTGATAATTTTCAGTCGATATAAAACACCCATAATACTTTTTTATGATGCACTAAGAGAAACTTTTTATACACTTAATTTGAATCACTAATTTGTTATGTAAAACTTTCATTTTCGTAACGCAAAATAACCAAGACGGCAATTATGCTATCTTGGTTCTCAATATTTTCAAACATTTATTGCATTGGATTTTTTAACATTTATAATTTTTATTCATTACTAAGGCAATCAACTCTACAATAGTAGTTATCCCATCATAATATAAATTAAGCTATTATTTAGCTTACACCGCCTTGAATTGTTACTGAGGGTCACTTCTATATGGTGGCCCTTTTTTATTTCTCAAATTATTTTTCGGGTTTCTAATTACAAAAGAACTTTTTGTTGGATAAATACCTCCACTATTTTCTATAAAAGTACATATTATAGATGTAGAAAGGAGGAATTCTTTATGGGATGCTTCGGAAACTATGGCAATTACAACAATTGTTGCTACGGAGGTTATAGCTATGGAGGTGGCAATAACGGTTCAACATTTGTTCTAATTGTTGTTCTGTTCATTCTTTTAATTATTGTCGGCGCTACTTTCATAAATTAATCTTCATAAGTAAAATTCTTTGGAGCTATTTGAAAATAATAAACTGGGTGGAAATATTTTGCCTTACACCAGTTCATTTAAGGTCACTTCCACAGAGTGACCTTTTTTAAGTAATTAGATAATACGCAGCCCTTTAGAATATGACTTTGCCGCATAATCCAACCTGTTTTAAAAAAACTAGTACCAACAATTATTCATTCTTTACATCCTATAGTTTTTATCCATAAGTATTGTCGGCACTAGCTTCATGCTATCCATAAATATTACTCAATACCACTTTTTGATGCTCATTTATAGGAAAAGATTAAAAGTTAAGGATCACTTTCCTCCGATGATCCTTTCTCAATTGTAAATTTATTTAGTCACCTTTTTTACTCTTTTGTAGGTAGTGCACGCTATTTGTACCTAGCTAAAATAAGACCGACTCTTTCTTTTTTATAGGTATATTAGTAATAGCGTGGGTTCGTATGTTGGTGATGGTGGTGGTGGTGCGGATGGCGATGATGTGTTGGATATGTTGTATGTGTTGGGTAGTAATGCATCGGGTAGTAATGATGGGTTGGATAGTGGTGAGTCGGATAATAATGGGTTGGAGCAGTTACCGGGTAATATGGATGTCTCCCACCATGTTGTCCTCCATAAGCATCATGCCCGTAATCGTATCGCATAATTTTTCCTCCTTTCGATTTCGATATAGGTTATGCTATAAAAGGATGAACAGTCTACGCAAATGCCTATACGCTAGTCAAATGCCTCCTCTTCACACCCTACAAACAAAAGAACAATTACCATTCCAACTAATTATTCAACTTTAATTACGTATAAATTGAGCTGGTTTTTTATCTAGTTATCTTCTGTATTCTGAAAATGGACTTGTAGAGTTAATAAAAGAAAAAAGTTACAGCTCGCTTTAGTCGACACATGAATAGACACCTTAATTTTTAGGGTCAAGCAATAAATAGGTTGTTTATATAACAATCCAATAGCCGCAATTCAAACTACTTTCACAGTGATTCCTCTAGCACGAGTTAATGTTTAGATTAGTACCAACCCTCTTAGCTCGTTTCAGCAACAACAGAACCCATTTATAGATTTATTTCCCATACCTTCTAAATTACCACCTAATCTATGTTATAATTTAAATGTACATAGAAGTATAAATTAATAAAAACCACTAATAAGGAGCGATATACATGGTAGATAAAAAATGTAAAAAATGTGGGAATACTCAATTTACAGAAGCTACAGACTATATGCCTATTAAACCAAGTAAAGATTCATTTAGGGGCGCAAACAAGATTTATACATTTTGCTTAGATTGCGGTGAAGTTGATTCAATCCGTATAGAAAATACAACTATTTTTAAAAAAATTAATGGTACTGACCAACTTATGAAAAAGTAGGCTATCCTATATTTTAACTAAATACGCTATTTAATATTGGCTGTTTTCTCAAAGATTGTTGCTGTTAAAACAAAAAGGCAGATTTAATCTACAAAACGTGTAGATTAAATCTGCCTTTTTGTATTGATGAATCGAAAAATTAAACTAAAGCACCCTAGTTGAAGATGGTTTAACTCTCTTCAACGTTTATAACTAGTTCCCCAAATAATTTATCATTAAAATATATTTCTAATTTCCATAATCCACTTGTAGGGAACACCATATTCGATGGGATATGGGAATCTGCACCGTTATTAGGGCTAATGGAAGTATTGGAATATCGCCATACTGTATCATTGCCAGATACCAACACGGGATGTTCTTTCCCTTCTTTGTCAGTTCCAACTACTTTAAAATCACCACTGATACTATCTTTGTCTCCCCAAAAATGCCACATATACTTATTTGTTTTATTAGCGATAATTGGGACTTCTACTGCCTCACCTTTTTTACCCGATCCAACTAAAAAACCAACTTTCCCTTCTTCACCAATCAATAAATACTCACCTTCTGTCCCATCACCAAAAGTAACGGGCAATGAAAAAGTAGAACTTACCTCACGAGTTTCTTTCTTATCAATATTGTTACAACCGACAAGTGTCATTAAGAATAGCACTGAAATCAACATAATCATTTTGTTCCTCATATTGCTCCCCCTCGTATATTAGTAGTAAGAGCTCTTTCCGATAGAATTTCCAGTTGATCCGGACAACTGGGGAATCTGTTGGATTTCCTATAGGAGATAGTCGC
>NZ_JBGCCF010000032.1:0-56611 GCF_041262385.1 Lysinibacillus sp. RC46
CTCCGCTTTGGTCACAAGGCTTTAGGAGTTAAAAGCAATTAACGTGGAGTTCGCACCAATCGCTTGATACGAAGGGTATTCTGTTATAAATCTATATTTCTATACATATTTGTATAGTTTTATCTAAATTTGTCACGACAGTTTAGTTACCCAATAAATCACACTTAATGCTTCTCCGTAGTGCTGCATTTTTTTTACATAATCAGTAAATTGTTGAACAGTCATACTTCATCCTCCTTTTCACGCTACTATTTTATCATATTTTCGAAAATTTTGTATATTATGGACTTTATAGTATTTTTATAGCAATAATAACTGTTCACAATTTTATATCTACAAAACTATTCTATTGCGAATGGCATATACAACCGCTTGTGTTCGATTCTCTGCACCAATTTTTTGTAAAAAGCGAAAGAACCATTTTAAATCCATATTTATTTCATCCCGTAAGTTGTTTGTATCTCATATAAATAATATACCGGCGAGCACATACACTACCAAGCGGTATAAACATAAGAGCATTCGTTAATGATATGACAGCATGCTCTTTTCCCCATTTTGCTGCAAGTAGACGCAAAAGAAGAATGCCAAGAAATAATATAACTCCAGCTACAGAGCTTTGTGTAGTTACGATTCCACTTTCATGATTAACACGAATTTTTTCTAATTTTCCTCTCCATATCCCGATACCTATGCCAATTATTAAACAAATGAAGTACAAGACAAAGCTTATCGGCGTTAATTTATCTGAATTTAAAACGGAAGTACACGTTATCCCAATTAACAAAATCGGTATTATCCACATTCGAGTTGGTCTAACTTTTTTCTCCCTTAACATAAGAAGAATAATGACTAAAAGGATAACCAAATAACTACTCATTTCTTTCCCTCTCTTTATTTAATAAATTCTTAATAAAAGTATAATTTAAAAGAAAAAAAACAGTCCATTTTTTAGATAATTTTTTGAACTACTGCCCTCTCAAAAAAACCTCCCCAGTTAGGAATGTAAATGACTTTAGCCGCATTTTTCATTTCTACTCGGAGAGGATTAACTTAATTGTAATAAGAAGTTGTTATTTGGATAACTCATATATCTTTCTCTTTTATGTACAGCATAAAATTTAAATTACCGCTGGGATTATATACTCTTTCATTAATGGCCATCTATCTCGTGGATTCATGATGAATTCTGAACTAATTGCCACAACCATATTCATCTTCGGTATACAACAAATCATATTGCCTCCATCCCCCATTGCTGAATATGTAGAAAGTCCATCTTCTTGTCGTAGCCACCATAAATAACCGTAATTATTATGGTTCATTTCCGTGGATTCACGAATCCATGTCTCTGAGAGAACTCTATTATCATCCCAAATGCCATTGTTTAAATAAAGGTAGCCAAATCGTGCCATATCACGAGTAGTTAATGTTAGCCCCCATCCACCTGTCGAATGACCGTATGGATCATGTACCCACCCCTTAACGTTTTTCCCGAATAAATCATCAAACCCATATGCGTTCATTTGATAGTCAGGAATTTCCTTCATGCCAAGCGGTGTAAACAAATGTTCATTAGCGAACGCTCGTGCACTCTTACCTGTACTTTCAGTAAGAATAGCTGACAATAAATGTGCGCCAGCTGTAGAATATTTAAATGCGCCTAAATCACCGTTTTTACCCATTATATCAAGTGTATATTTTATCCAATCCTGCTGTTGACATAGAACATCTAGTGGCTCATGCCAATCCTCAAATGGATATGGTACTGTCATCGTGAGAAGATGTCGTATAGTAATCTGTTGTTTCTGCTTATCAGCATCAGAAATATATTTAGGGAAAAAATCTAACACCTTTTCTTCAACGCTTTTAATATACCCTTTATCAATAGCGATGCCTATAAGCGCAGATAGTACACTTTTGGTAACAGAAGCTACATGGTGACATTCATCAGGACCTTTGCCGTTAAAATATTTTTCATAGGCTAAATGACCATTTCTAATAATTACAATGCCATTTATATTGTGATAATCACTTTTTACCATGTGCTCAAGCTTAGAAAGCTTTTCATTATTCATATATATGCTTTCAGGCTCTACCTTGTGCCAATTTATTGTTGTTTGCATAGGAATCTCCTAATGGTCGTTTTGTCATTTTTTCTTTACAGGAAAATATACCTCAGTAATATAATCTCCAGGGGAGTTTGCTTGATGTGGATCTGTTACATATATTTCATATGGCGGCAATATCAATTCATAACCCTCGTTTTCAATCCACTTCATCAAATTAGCATAGACAGATGTTAATTCGGGATATGCTCCCTTTAAAACGGATTTAGCACAGAGGCTACCAGGCAAATCTCTCGTTCCTTTGATAGACTCAGCTATTGGAATAGCGAACTCAGTATCATTACCAGTAGGATTAAATTCAGGGCTATGGTAAATTGTCATCGGCTTACCGAGTAAAGTGAGCTGCTCCTTCGCAATTTTTTCATATAACTTGCTAAAATAGGTACCGTATCCCGATGAATAGTCATCACTGCTCATTATTAGACGCTTAAAAAGGATATTTATTGGCTTTGTTTCAACCAGCTGTACTTCGATATCGTCAAGGTACGACATAATTGGTATACCCTTTTCTAAGTTTGCAATATCATGACTTAGTTGTTTAACAAGATATTCAAAAGCCTTTAGTTTTTCTTGAATTTCATTTTTCTTTTTGTTAAGGGCTGAACAAAGCATTTCTTCGGATTGATCCTCTTCTAATTCCATCATAGTTCTAATTTCTTCAAGGGAAAAACGATAGGATTTTAAACGGTTGATATAGAGCATCCTTTTTAGTTGTTCAATGGAATAATACCTATAACCGCTTTCAGCATTAATCACATCTGGATTAATTAATCCAATTTCATCGTAATATCGAAGTGTTTTTGTGGAGACACCACATATCTTCGAGAATTCTCCAATTGATAGCACAAAACCACCTCACTCTTTGATTTGTTACTTGCTACAATTCATTTATACACCTTTCCCTTAGGGCAAAGTCAATCAAGACTTATGCTTTACTACCTTTATCTTTAACTTTACTTGACTGAAAAATTTTATTGACCGTTTAGTACAAAAAAGATATTCTATTAATGTAAACGAGAGGTGGATAAATTTGACTAAACGAGGCAGACCCCGAGAGTTTGATTATTCCTCAATTGTAGATGTCGCTATGAAAACTTTTTGGATAAGAGGGTATGAGGGGTGTTCTACACAGGATTTATGCAATGATACTGGACTCGGGAAAGGTAGCTTATACAATACTTTTGGTAGTAAACATGAACTTTATAAACAAGTATTAGAACGTTACCATGAGTTTGGAATTAAGGAACAGCAGGAATTATTAAATGCTCCAATTCCATTGAAAGAGCGGTTTTGTAATTTTTTCGAATGGGCATTAAAGGAAGATTTTGAGAATATCGATCAAAAGGGTTGTTTATTAATTAATGCGAGTGTGGAAAGAGCTAAAAATGACGTAATGATTCAAGAAATTTTCTCACGGCATGTCGAGCTTCTTAAACTAGCTATTGAAAAAGTAATGGAGGAAGGATTACGAACTGGAGAAATTTCAAAAAAGCAAACAGCTGAGGAATTAGCTAGTCTATTTTTAAGCAGTTATTACGGGTTTCGTGTTCTTAATGTTTCGATGCAAAATCGGATGTTGTCTGAGCAAATTATGAATGGAACATTGGAATCTATTTTTGGCGCTTAGTGCGCTCTTTTTTAGCATCATTTTTGTACCAATCGTTACAATAATAAATTAGGAGTGTTTTTATGCCATCGATTATTTATTTACTAGCTCTAGCAATTTTTTGTATGACTACATCTGAATTTATGGTTGCAGGTATGATGAACGAGCTTGCTCTTGCATTTCAGGTTCCTATATCTTCAATCGGGTATTTAATTACAGCTTATGCAGGAGCAATGGTGATAGGAGGTCCCATTTTAACGGCAATTCTCTTAAGAATACGCAGTAAACAAGCTTTATTATTTTTAATGTTTGTATTTTTAATTGGCCAATCGCTCGGAGCTATCGCTTGGAACTATGATAGTATGATGGTTTCACGCATTATTACCGGTATTGCTTCATCTTCAGCATTTGGTGTTGCCATATCCTTTTCTGCAACATTGGTTCTTCCTAATTCAAGGGGAAAAGCTGCATCTATTGTTCTTGCAGGTTTAATGATCGCAACAGTCCTAGGCTTACCTATAACAACAGTTATCTCGCAAAATTTTGGCTGGCGTACGAGTTTTTGGTTTGTTTCTATTCTCGTACTAGTTTCCGGGATTATGATTCAATTGTTACTACCATCATCGCCAAACAAAGCACGTTTAAACTGGAAAGATGAGCTCATGCGCTTTAAAAATATTCATCTTTGGGCAGCGTACATAACAAGTATGTTTATTATAGGTGGTACGTTTGCAGCATTTAGTTATTTCACGCCAATCTTTACAAATATCACAGGCTTTTCAAGCGCAAGTATTCCCTATTTACTTGCTCTCTATGGTAGTGCAACAGTCATTGGGAATATAATGATTGGCAAATTTGCTGATAAGTATACAATGGAAACACTTTTGTGTGGATTGATTATTTTAATCGTAGCATTGTCTTTATTTGCTTTAGGAGCTGAGAATAAATATGTTGCAGTTATTACTACTGTTTTTATTGGCTTCACTGGAGTGGCAATGAATCCTGCTATGGTGGCGAGGGTGATGAAAACTGCTAATAATGGCACGATGATAAATACCATTCATAGTTCTTTTATTACGCTTGGTATTGTTATTGGTTCATCACTTGGCGGCCTAGGTATTAGTAAAGGATATGGCTATATATCACCACTGTGGATTGGCGTTGGTTTAGCTATCCTAGGATTACTATCATTATTCCCATATTTACATAAAAGGAAGGAAAATTAATGGGTACTGCATTACGTGCGTTCCGGTGGCTACCAAGCCGTTTTTCAGCAGGTGTGTCTAAACATTCACCCTATCTTAAATTGCTCAATTTGAGTTGTATATACCAAAGAAGCTCTCCTCATCGTTTTCACGATCAAGGAGAGCTTCTACTTTTATATAAATACGGGGAGTTTTACTAGCTTTCAAGTCCAATGTTAGGTTTCCAATCAAACATTTTTAAGGGCAAAAATTTATAACAACAGATATATAGTTGGGGATCCTACATATCAAAGAAGTTAAATGTTTTGACAAATTGTTAATACTTGTTTAACGGCTTCTGCCGATTGATGGAGCGCCGCTTTTTCTTCATTTGTCAGGTGCAATTCAATGACTGATTCAATACCATTGCCACCTAATATTGTCGGCACCCCTAAAAATAATTCGTGGTAACCATACTCTCCTTCTAGTAGGGCGATAGAAGGAATTATTTTACGTTGATCTTTCATGATGATTTCAACCATCTGTGCGCAGGCAGCAGCTGGTGCATAATAAGCACTGCCATTGCCTAATAAACCAACAATTTCTCCGCCACCTTTACGTGTACGTTCTACGATTTGCTGTAGTCTATCTTGAGGAATTAGTTTTTCTAATGGGATCCCTCCAGCATAGGAATATCGAATTAAAGGGACCATTTCGTCGCCATGTCCACCTAAGACGAATCCTGATACATCCTCTGGTGCAATTTGCAGTTCTTGTGCTACAAATGTATTAAAACGCGCTGTATCTAATACACCTGATTGACCGATGATACGATTTTTCGGAAAGCCTGTTTCCTTATAGCAGACATAGGTCATGGCATCGACTGGATTGCTTAATATAAGGACTATGCTGTTTGGAGCATAATGTTTTATTTGTCTAGATACTTGTTGAATAATTTTTGCATTCGTCGTCACTAAGTCATCTCGGCTCATTCCTGGTTTACGAGGAATACCGGCTGTAATAATGACAATATTTGCTCCAGCAATATCCTCATAATTGCTCGTTCCTTTAATAGAAACATTAAACTTTTCGATTGGTCCTGTTTGTAATAAATCCAGCGCCTTTCCTTTTGTCGGATTTTCCGCTTCTGGAATATCTAACAGGACAATATCTCCTAGCTCTTTTTGTGCCAAAAATAAGCTTAAAGTTGCACCAGTATGACCAGCACCGATGACAGCAATTTTACTTTTTCGAAATGTCATTTTGCCTCACCTCGATTGTCAGTGGCTGCTGTTTCCGTCGTTTTTTTAGCACGTGTTGCTGCTGGTGCCGGCTTTTTCTTCAGTGCTTCCGGTCCTTTAATCATCTGAAAAACATCTTCATCAGGTCTCGGAATTACGTGAGCGCCTAATAGTTCTCCAACGCGTTTAGCCGCCTCTTTTCCAGCATCAACAGCTGCTTGAACTGAACCAACATCACCTTTAACTACTACAGTAACGATGCCACCATCAACAAATTCTTGTTTGACGATGGTCACATCTGCCGCCTTTATCATCGCGTCTGCTGCCTCAAAAGAACCAACTAATCCTTTCGTCTCAATCATTCCAATTGCGCTACCCATTTTCCTCACCTCGCATCACTTCCGTAGAATCAATAATACCTATAACGACCGCATCGATAGGCAATGGATTTTCTTTCATAATATATCGGGATGATCCACCACTTGTAATGAGCACATCATCTCCAATTCCTGCCCCGATACGGTCAGCTGCTACAATTTCTGTACGAATCGGCTGTTGATTGGAATCGATTGGTTGAATAATTAATAATTTTAAGCCATTCAACCCTTCTTCTTTACGTGTTGCCCATACACTACCGATCACTCTGCCCATCTGCATGAACTTCACCTCTTTATCCCGTATGGACTATATTTACTCAGAGCGAATTGTTAACGTCTTATTCAGCTCTCGTATTTTGTCATACGCCAATGCTGTCACAATTGTTTTTTTAGGAACCACAATTTCCTGCGCCTCTATTTCAAGCACTTCTACTTGCGAAAGTAGTTTCTTATCAAATTGATAGCTTAATGGTTTTTCAGCCTGACTTACGACTGGCGAAAGTTCTTGAACATTCATTTGTCCCTTAGCTTGAGCATTGACAATTTCCGCAAATGCACCTTGCTGGATTAAACCGGCATTTGCCTCATCTGTATCGATATGCATCTCCAATCGATAACGCTCTGAAACGCGAATCATTACATTTGATAAAATAATCGGTCTTATACCTTCTACTTTAATTTGTACCGATTGTCCGTCCACTACTTGGAACTGAGCACTGTCAGTCGGTGACATATGAATATGTGCTTGTGCAATAATGAGTCCCTCATTTAGCACGACACTGCCCTTTGGACCAATAAGTGTAACGGGGCTAGAGCCTTTAATATCTCCTGATACCCTTAAAGGTGGCTTAACCCCTAATTTCATCGCGTCTGTCCAGCTAATTTCTACTTGAGATAATGAACGAGCAGGGCCTAAAATGCGTACTCGTTCAATAGATCCCTTCGGACCAGCAATAACAACTGTTTCCTCAGCAGCAAATTGTCCTGGCTGCGAAAGCTCAAACTTAGGTGTTAATTGATAGTTTTCACCAAAAAGCTGCTCCACTTCCGCTTGAGCAAGATGAACATGTCGTGCTGATACACCGACAGGGATCTTTCCGTCATGCTGAGAGGAAGGCTGATTTTTTAAAACTTGTTGTAATACTTCTTCAACAATTTCTTGGATTAAATTTTCCTGCATCTAACCTCCTCCTTATGTCAATGATCTAATAATTCTTCCTTGGGCTTGTTGTTCAATAAAGCCAGCATTTGCTTCATCTGTATCGATATGCATCTCTAAACTAAAATCGTTTGATACACGAACTACAACCCCTCGAAATGTCACAGGTCGCTCACTATCAACTTCAACAAATACTAATTCATTATTTTGAACGTCCAATGCTAACGCATCTTCTTCCGTCATATGAATATGTGCCTGTGCAATAATGACTCCCTGCTTAATGATAATTTCTTGTTCTTGATTGATTAATTTGATGCCAGCTGAACTTTCAATATCACCCGATTGTCTCAAAGGAGGGGTTAATCCTAATTTCATTGCATCTGTTCGACTAATTTCCACCTGTGTTGCCGCTCTTACAGGACCTAATACACGTACATTGTGAAGAATACCTTTTGGTCCCTCAATAGAGACACGCTCTTTAGCTGCAAACTGTCCTGGCTGCGAAAGATCAAAATCCTTCGTTAGCGCTGCATTCGGACCAAAAAGTGCCTGTAAATCTTCTTCACTGACATGTATATGACGAGCTGAAATGGCCACAGGAAATGTTTTTGTCGCTGTATTCAAGTTAGCCACCTCTATATCTATTTCGCTATATTGTTATAGGAAATGAAGCAGGATGAGACGCAATGTGTAACATCCTGCCCTTCCGTTTATGATGTTCTATCTGTCGGTTCGAGGATTCTTTCCGTCACCTCGGACCTTCTATCCGTCACTTTGATTTTTATCCATCGCTCCTGGGATTCTTTCCGTCGCTGCGGACCCTCTTTCCGTCACTTTGGCACTTCTTTCCGCCGCTTCGGCTTTTCTATCCGTCACTTCGTTGATTCTTTCCGTCGCTTCGGACCCTCTTTCCGTCACTTTGACTTATGTCCGTCACTCCTGGGATTCTTTCCGTCGCTTCGGCTTTTCTATCCGTCACTTCGTTGATTCTTTCCGTCGCTTCGGACCCTCTTTCCGTCGCTTTGACTTCCATCCGTCACTTCGGCACTTCTTTCCGTCGCTTCGGCTTTTCTATCCGTCACTTCGTTGATTCTTTCCATCGCTTCGGATCTTCTTTCCGTCGCTTTGACTTCCATCCGTCACTTCGGGGATTCTTTCCGTCGCTTCGGACCCTCTTTCCGTCGCTTTGACTTCCATCCGTCACTTCGGCACTTCTTTCCGTCGCTTCGGCTTTTCTATCCGTCACTTCGTTGATTCTTTCCATCGCTTCGGATCTTCTTTCCGTCGCTTTGACTTCCATCCGTCACTTCGGGGATTCTTTCCGTCGCTTCGGCTTTTCTATCCGTCACTTCGTTGATTCTTTCCGTCGCCTCGGACCTTCTATCCGTCGCTTTGACTTATATCCGTCACTCCTGGGATTCTTTCCGTCGCTTCGGCTTTTCTATCCGTCACTTCGTTGATTCTTTCCGTCGCTTCGGACCCTCTTTCCGTCGCTTTGACTTCCATCCGTCACTCCTGGGATTCTTTCCGTCTCCCCGGATCTTCTTTCCGTCGCTTTGACTTCCATCCGTCACCCCGGGGATTCCTTCCGTCGCTTCGGCTTTTCTATCCGTCACTTCGATGATTCTTTCCGTCGCTTCGGACCCTCTTTCCGTCGCTTTGACTACCTTCCGTCGCCTCGGATCTTCATTCCGTCGCTTTGACTTCTATCCGTCACTCCGACTTTTTCTTTCCGTCGCCCTTGTCTGGACAGAAATAAAATTAAGCTTCTGCTTTTGGTAAAATTAATTCTAATTCATGGTGTGGGCGTGGGATTACATGAACTGATAGAAGTTCTCCAACACGTTGGGCCGCTGCTGCACCTGCGTCTGTAGCTGCTTTTACTGCGCCGACATCACCACGAACTAATACAGTGACAATACCGCCACCAACATGTACTTTTCCTACTAAATTAACGCTAGCAGCCTTCACCATTGCATCTGCTGCTTCAATTGCTCCTACTAATCCTTTTGTTTCTACCATTCCTAATGCTGTACTCATTTGTCATTCCTCCAAATTATTTATTTTGTAATGTTATTTGTTTTAATACTTGATCAACAATTTGTTGAACTACTGCTGTATCCAAAGATGGATCTTGTGCCTTGATATTCTCTACTACTGGTTTTGCTAAAAATTCTGGTTTTGGCACTTCTACATCTTTAATGCCGTAAGCCATACGTTTAATATTCAATAAATGTCTCGCTGTAATGTTATCGGACGTAATATTGCCACCAAACGTACCACACCCTAATGTAAAGGATGGGGCCAATCCAGTAGTTCCACCAACAGCGCCGATGGATGATAATGTATTAACAACAATTCTAGACACCGGTAATTCAACTGAAAACTGCTCAGCTAAAGCTGTATTTTCTGTATGAATCGAGCATGTATGCCCGCGTCCACCTATGTTTAATAAATCAATCATCACCTGTTTTGCCTCTGTACTGTCCTCGACAGTGTATAACGCAAATATCGGTGATAGTTTTTCCAGTGAAAATGGAATGTTTTTGCCAATCATCGTTTCCATACCAACAAGTACTTTTGTATCTTCCGGCACGGTAATACCGATAGAATCAGCTAAGCAAGCTGCTGACTTACCTACAATTTGAGGATTTACCTTCCCAGGGATAGGAGAAATCAACTTCTCCATCTTCACCTTCTCTTCATCACTCAAAATATAAGCGTTGTTTTTCTTTAGCTCTGTTAAAACTTGTTCGGCAATGACTTTATCTACAATAATCGATTGTTCTGTAGCACAAATTGTACCGTTATCAAAAGACTTACTTTGGACAAGCTGGCGAACAGATTTGGATATATTCGCCGATTTTTCAATGTAAGCTGGCACATTTCCTGGTCCTACACCATAAGCAGGTTTGCCTGAACTATAGGCTGCTTTTACTAGTGCACCACCACCAGTCGCTAAAATTAAGTGAATATCTGGGTGCTTCATTAATTGCTGCGTAGCTTCCATAGAAGACATTGTTAAACAGTGTAGCAATCCTTCTGGTGCTCCTGCTTGTTCTGCAGCTACTCTACAAATCTCTAAAGCTTCCTTTGTACAATTAACCGCATATGGGTGTGGGCTTAGTACGAGACCATTTCTAGTTTTCAATGAGATAAGTGTTTTAAAGATTGCTGTTGATGTTGGATTTGTCGTTGGTACAATGCCCGCGATGACTCCAAACGGACTAGCAATCTCTGTCACTTTTTTCATTCGATCGACACCAACGACACCAACAGTCTTCAAATCTTTAATATCTTCATAGACATCTCTAGAGGCTACCTCATTTTTCATTTTTTTATGATTAGGTATGCCCATTCCTGTTTCTTGAACGGCCATATTTGCCAAACGTTCTGCCTCTTTAAATGCGGCATCTGCAACAGCCTTGATGATATGATCAACTTGCTGCTGTGAATACTGCATGTAAGCAGCCTGTGCCATATTGGCATGTCTCACGGCGTCTCTCATTTCTTGAATTGCTAATAAATCTTTATCTAGTGTGGCCACTAAAGCCCCTCCTTTCTAAACAACTGGGTTTCTCGCTAAAATTTCAATAGCTTCTCTAAAAGCATTAGCAGCAGCTTGGCAGGAAGATTGGCTACCACTTACTAAACCGCCACCGAAATTGGTTTCAGATGGTGGACCAAAGAAAACCTTTAACTCTACATCTGCCGCTTTTAATGCAGCATCTAAACCAACTACAGCCTCAAGTGGCGGTGCAATTAAATATGCAAGGGCTGTTCCAACCTTTACGTTTGCTAGCTCTGCCAAATACGTACCACAGCTCGCTACAGTATGTGCAAAAAGAGCGTGGCTTTCATTTTGAAGAATGGCTTCAAAATACGTATCAAACTGGATTTTCTGCTGAATCGCATCGAAACCACTGCGTATTTCATCAGGCGAGCTACCAGCAATGATGCCAATGACCTCACCAGATAATGGCCCAGATGCGTGTGCCGCTCCAGCATAGAAGCTTTTTGCATAAACAACATCAACATCTGCTTTTTTCGTAGCCTCGTCCAGCGCTACATATCCAACATCATCTATTGTTAGAGTTACGAGTCCAATGCTATTGTGATATGGCTTTAAATCTAATTGCTCTGCTAATTCATTATTCACTCTTGGAATGATTTGCATTGCCAAAATTTCTGCCATAATTTTTTGAGGATTCATTGTTTGGCCCCCTAACTTTCTTTTGCCACAAGACCTACTCCACTTGCCTTGTAATGCAATATTTTTTGAACGACTGTTCCTAAATATGCACCTGCCTCTAATGGCGGGATACCACCTTTATGAATATTCGAAACGACCATTCGATCTGCTTCTACAGTGCCCATTCTAGGTTGATAGCATATATAGGCACTCATTGACTCAGCAGATACAAGTCCTGGACGCTCACCTATTAAATAAACGATTACTTCTGCTTGTAAAAGCTCGCCAATTTCATCCATAAGAGCAACACGCCCTTTATCAATATAGAAAGTAGTTCCTATTTCAATATTTAAATTACTAAGACTTTGCTGTAACGCTAAGTAAACATCTTGCACATTTTCTTCAATCGCACTTGCACTTAATCCGTTAGAAATAATGATTTGTACCTTTGGGTTTTTTCTACACTTCGATTGAATAAGTGTCTTTGCTTCATCTGATAAACGACGACCTAAATCCGGTCTAGTAATGTATTCTTCCTTATCTGTCACTCTTGATGTTACTTGAAAGACATCGAGCTTTTGTAGTAGCCCTTCTGTCACTTCTCCATATACTGCATCTACTGCTGCCGCATGATCGAGTCGGAACTTTAGCCAAGTTTTTGTTTTAGGTCTTGTTCCAGCTCTGCCAACACCTATTCTTGCTGGTGTATGCTTTTTTGCAGCTTGAACACTTTCAGACACTTCATCCTCTTCAAATTTAAAAGCTGTGATAGGTACTGAAGTGTAAGTCGATTCATCATTACTTGCACTGTAATATGATTGTTCATGATTACTTGATTCAGTATGATAAAGTCTAATTAGTGGTTCATTAGATTGTTCTGTTACGCTCGGACTTGCTACTTCATCAGCATACTTAGCATTAGCTACTGTATCGTGAAACTTAATAAGTGGTTCCTTTTGGTCTTCTGTTAGCACTTCTATGTCATGAGAAGATTTGTCTAACGCATTATTGCCCATCTTTTCCATTACGAGCTGAGTAATCATCGATACTAGTTGGTCATTCAATTGACTCACCTACCTTTCAAATATAGATAAATCGCCAGCTCTTGCAGATAGACGACCATTTTCATAAATGCCCATTTTTTCTAACCACGCTAGATATTCAGGTGCTGGTTTTTTACCAAATGTTTGAAGTAATGTAGCGACATCATGGAAGCTCATGGACTGATAATTCAGCATGATATCGTCGCCCATAGGTGCAGCGATAATAAAATTGACACCAGCTGCTGTTAGTAAAACACTTAAATCTTCAACATCATTTTGGTCTGCCTTAATATGGTTCGTGTAACAAATATCAACGCCCATTGGGATGCCGTGCATTTTGCCCATAAAGTGATCTTCTAGTCCTGCACGTATAACCTGTTTGTTATTGTATAAATACTCGGGTCCAATAAAGCCAACAACCGTGTTCACAATATACGGATTAAAATGTCTAGCAAAGCCGTAATTGCGCGATTCAAGTGTTACTTGGTCAATACCCCTATGTGCCTCAGCAGATAGCTCCGAACCTTGTCCAGTTTCAAAATAGAATAAGTTCGGACCTATTCCTGTTCCTTGCTTTTTCACAAGCTCTTCTGCTTCTCTTATTAAGTCAGCAGAAATGCCGAACGAGCGATTGGCAATTTCCGTTCCAGCAATACTTTGGAAAATCATATCGGCTGGTGCCCCTTGTTTAATAGCTTTCATTTGTGTTGTAATATGTGCTAACACACAGTTTTGTGTAGGAATCGACCAATCATTGATAAATTCCTTTGTGGCTTGCAATACTTTTTTCACACTTTCAACTGAGTCATCTACTGGGTTAATTCCAATGACTGCATCGCCAATACCATAGGACAATCCTTCTTTTAATGAGGCAATAATCCCGTCAATATTGTCTGTTGGATGATTCGGCTGTAATCTTGAGGAAAGTGTGCCCTTTTGTCCGATCGTAATATTACAAGTTGACAGTATTTCTACTTTATTGGCAGCATGGACGAGATCTAAGTTAGACATTAGCTTAGTAACGGCCGCAATAATTTCTGAATTCATGCCCTTGCTTAAGCGTTTTAATTCCCGGTCGCCTGTTTCGTTGGATAAAATATATTCTCTTAGTTGCTCGATACTCCAGTTTTTAATTTCTCCATAAATTTGCTCATTGATATCACCTTCAATAATGCGTGATACTTCATCATTTTCAGAAGGAACTAATGGATTTTCTCTTATATCCTTCACTAACAGCTCACTGAGAACGGCCTTTGCCGCAATTCGTTGCTGTACAGATTCAGCCGCGATTCCAGCTAGCTGATCTCCTGATTTTTCTTCATTGGCCTTAGCCATTACATCTTTTAATGAATTAAAATTATATTTTTCTCCACCAAATATCACCGATAGATTCACATTCATCCTCCTTACTTTGAATGGAAAGCAAGTGTTTTTACAACGACTGGGACAACACCAGATGGTAGTACTTCCCCAATGTCAATATAATCACCTGTTTCTACTTTGATTTGATCGATGCAAATGATGGGAACTGTTTGATTGATTGCTCGTATCGTTTGCCCAATAACCTTTGCATAATCTGATTGAATGACTATGATAATTGGTATTTCCTTGGAGCTTCTCATAGCTAAGTGCTTCAAAATGGCCTCACATAATATATGGACATCCTGGAAGCTTAAATAGGGTAAATGACTAAAATAAAGTGCAAACGGAGAACGATTCTCCTGTATAGAAAAGAGAGCCTCAGCTCGTGCAACAGCTGTTTTCACCGCATAGTCGAATTCTTTGCTGTGCGTATCCATATGGCAATTGAAAACAGGCACATTTTTCAAAGGCAATACTTCCGCATCTACCTGAATCGTTGCACCACTAATCTCAGTTGTTTGCGTACCCGCACCAGTCACTGTTGCCCTCGCTGTTTCCTCTGGTTTTAACCATAAAAAGGATTGTAGCTGTTCATGCTGTAAAAGCTTTTTTGCCAATTTTTCACCGATATCATCATACTGTCGATTTATACATTCATTTTCATAAATACAGGCAGCTACCCCACCGGAAAAAACGATTGCATCAATTGGTTTATCCCAAGTTGGCAAATGTCCTAGCAATAAAGGATGCTGTTCTTCTGTTAATTGTCCGCTTAGCGTCATCGCTACTATATCCGCCATTTCTTGTATTAGTTGTATGACACGTACATCTTCTGCTGAATCACCAACCGTTAATGGCTTTGACCATTTCTCCATTAGTTTCATAATGGGTGGTGAAATCGATTGAACAATGCCATTCTGAAATTCTATAAGTCTTCCACCGACATGCAATGTACACGTACCCATTACTTCTCCGAATTGCATTACCGCAATATTTGCTGTACCACCACCGATATCGATGTTAGCGATAACTTTGGCAGTATTTTTAGATTGCTGTAATGTACCTGCGCCTTTTGCCGCAATAATCCCTTCCAAATCAGGTCCAGCAGTAGCAACTAAAAAGTGCCCGGCTGTATCTGCAATCGCATGAACAACCTCGCTGGCATTTTCCTTTGTGGCAGATTCGCCTGTTATGATAATGGCACCTGTTGAAATATCTGCCGGTGAAATGTGAGCCAATTGATATTGCTGAAAAATAAATTGCTCGATTTTTTCCATGTCGATAATTTCTTTATTGATAAACGGTGTTCTAATAATTGGACTTTGATGCAAAATCGTTTTTTCAATAATTTCTATGCGTGGCACATGCGTTACACCTGCAACGTTTTTCAACAGAAAACTACTGACAACCATCTTTGTTGTACTTGTACCAATATCAATGCCTGCACTATAAATTTTTTCTGTCTTCAATTTACTCTCCCCTCTCGCCACTACGGGCAATACATGAGATAAGGACTATCACGATCCTTCACAAATTGACGAATTTCTTCCTCAGTACTGAGCTGTATAAGTGGTGCAATAAATTTAATACCTAGCTTTTGCCACGAAGAGGTTTTCACAATAGGACCATGCGTCATGACATTTTGTAATAGCGATACTGCTCTTTCTACATCTGCAAGGGGTGCATCAATTTTTGTAATGACACCAATTTGTATTTTGGGAATTCCTAAGCTAAATTGCGGAGGAAAAACACTCTTTGATGAGGTGGCATCCTGCAAATAAATCACATGTGTCACTTCAAGCGATGTCGCCATAATGTTTCTGTAATACATCGGATTTTCTATATATTCTCCGGGTGTATCAACTATCCAGTCATCATAAACGAGCGCCTGTGTTTTATTGGCTTGTCTATCTTTCCCCAATAACGCATTCATCAGTGTCGACTTACCTGCTTGCACACCACCTATGATCATTACTCGATTTTTCATACAGCACATCCTATGACTTGGTTATTTTTGATGGCGTATAGCCTAGCATCTCTGATAGAAAACGATTAATCTCTAACATCGCCATTTCAACCTCGGAAACACTACCAACAATAACGAGACTGCCAGTAAAGCGATCTAAAAATCCTAGTCTTACATTGGCTGCCTTTGTTGCTAAATCTCCTGCGATAATAACTGTTTCACTCGGTGTACAAGTCATGATGCCTAGTGCACCGGCTTCTTGAATGCCGAGCTTTTGAAACATCTCAGGATCAGGATTTGCTATTAGATGACTCAATGTTAGTTGCTTTCCTGGCACAAACTCCTGAATAAAGCGTTTCTTTTCTTCACTCACACATCATCACTCCTTTCAAGATTTTTATCTGTTAAATATTCACCTTCTTTAATAATGCCTGCCTTGCGATCCTCTTGTTCTAGCCTTAGAGCTGTTGGAACAGATAATTTATAGGCTAAAATAATAGCGATCACACCCGCTAAAAACTTACCAGTAATAACAGGTAAAATAATTGTCGGCTGGAAATTAGCCGTAAACGATAAATGATCTCCTAGTAGGAATGCTGAACAAACACCAAAGGCAATGTTAATAACCTTATCTTTCGGCGGCATATGTCGAACGAGTGTAAACATGGCTAAAATATTGGCAATCGTCGCTAAAAGACCTGCGCTTCCTACTGATGATAAGCCTAATTTTCCACCTACTGCTTCTAGAGGTTTCGATGCATATTTTCTTATTAAGTACACCATTGGGAATGCACCCGATAACATAATACCGATATACCCTGCTGTTTCTAATGCCCGGAATTGATCGATTTCATCTGCCATGATCGGATCAAAGCCCCACGCACCAAAAATTTTGGTGAAAACACCTGTGAATATTTCTACAATCGAGAACACTAGCACAAGCTTGATAGCAGCATCCATCACGCGTCCAAAAATCATGAAACCTTTGATCATGCCATTCGGAATTAGTTTAAGACCTAGCGCAATTAACACTACGAAAATAAATAAAGGCAATAAATTAATTAATATTTGTAAAACAGAAATGGCAAACACGTATGTTGGTGCAGCTGTTGTACTAATCACTTCACGAACATCTGTATTAAACGTCACAATCATGATGGAAGAAATAAATGCTCCAATCGGAATTGTTAAAACACCTGCCATAATACCTAAAGCCATATATTTATGATCACGCTTATCTAACATGGCAAGTCCCATCGGAATAGAGAACACGATTGTTGCGCCTGACATAAATCCGACAACTAGAGCCATAACCCATCCTTCATAAGACTCTTTTAACGCATTCGCTAATTGGTATCCTCCCATGTCCGAGGCTAAAATTGTCGTTGCTGCAATTGCTGGATCTGCACCAATCAATTCAAAAATCGGACTAATAAAATGACTTATAAACCACGTTAAGTAAGGTATAGCAGCCATGATCCCTGCAGCAGGTACAAAAATATGTCCAACCGTATGAATACCATTCATAAACTCTTTCCCGATTCCATATTCAGCATCTCGAATTGCTCCGATTGCCCCTAAAACTGCACAGGTCATAATAATATAAACGATCACCGTTCCTACCATTGCCATCCTACTCATCCCCCCTTTAATTTTTCTATTTATCAATTCCGCCTTGGCGTAATTGTTGCTGTCACTGCGCTTTCGCACAGAAAACACTTGTGGCTGGCGCTTTGTTTTCGCCACAGAAAACATCTCTGAATGAAGATAAAAAAAGACGCATTAAAGAGGAATTCTCTTTAAAGCGTCTTTGCTTTAACTATTTACTTGTAATGTATTGATAATGCGCCTTGCAATAAGCGCCATTTCCTGTTGAGTCTGCATACTCTCATTGCGAATTTTTTTATAAGCTTCGTCCTCGCTAAGGTTCTCTGACTGCATTAGCAAACCTTTTGCTCGTTCGATTATTTTTCGCTTTTCTAATTCTGTTTGTTTATGCAGCAATTCCCCGTTTAGACGGTTGAACTTATCAATCTGATGAAATGCCACTTCCAACGCCGGAAGGACATTCCTCTCAGAAAACGGTTTCATAACATAGCCTAAAATATTGTCCTGCTTCATATACAGTAACAATTCTTTTTCACTATAAGCTGATATAAATAGCACCGGTATACCGAGCTGCTGTTCAATAATTTTGCTTGCCTTCAAACCATCTAGCTTTGGCATTTTAATGTCCATTAAGATTAACTGTGGCTTATGTGTAAAAGCCAACTCAATTGCCGATTCTCCATTATTCGCTTGTGCTACCACTTCGTAGCCGTTATCTTCTAGCATAAACTTCAAATCAATGGCAATAAGTGACTCATCTTCGACAATCATAACTTTCCTAGTCATTTAGGATAAATACCTCCTCACTTACAGGGAACTGAATTTGAGTATGTGTACCTTGTTCACTAGGGATAATTGAAAATGTGCCAGCTAAATCATATTCAACAAGCCTTGTAATAATCTCCATTCCAAATGATGCCTTCACCTCTTGCATTCCAACGCCATTGTCAGAAATATAAAGTGAAATAGTGGAAGCATCCTGTTGAAATTGAATATTGATTGTACCCTCCTCACGACCAGTAAAAGCATATTTCAGTGCATTTTGCAGTAGCTCACAAATGATTAACGCGAGCGAAACAGCTTTTTTAGAATGACAAAATAACTGTACATTATCATCATGAAAAGTCAACTGAATAGATGGTGTGTTGGATGTCCCAACCATTTTATGTCCAATTTTTTTAGCCAACGCGATAACGTCTACTTTCTCTTCAGCGTTATCCTCATTTTCTAAAATAAGTTCATAAACTGATGAAATACTATATATTCGATTTAACGCCTCTTGAAAAGCACTTGCACTTGAAGCTGACAAGTCATTTCGCATTTGCAAGCGCAATAGACTTGTAACTGTCTGTAAATTATTTTTCACTCGGTGGTGAATTTCTCGTATAGCAAATGTTTTCATCATTAGTTCATTTTCTTTTAGCTTAAGCTCTGTAAGATCATGAATAATGAGGAGTGTCACTCTATCGTTTTGATCACGAATAGGAATTTTCTTTACAATAAAGGATTTACGATCAATCGTAATTTCTAAGAAAAAGACATCATCGCCTTTATCATAGACCTCCTGTAAAAAAGGTAAAATCTTATTCAATGCAACGTTGTCAAAACGTTCTAGCCCTGTTAGTTCCGATATAAATCGGTAACCCGCAGGATTGCTATAGATCACTTTATTTTCATGATTTGTGAGAATAATTGATTCAACTAGCAAATCAGAAACTACTGGAATCGGTTGAGAATTTGGCTCTACAATATGCTCAATTAATGCAAAAGGCATATGACGAAAATCATCTTTAGGTGTTGTTTGCATTTCCACCTTTTTTTCCTGGATTAACACTGCAATAACCTGTTGGTGGTTATTAAAGAGAGGGACAACGTTTTGTTCAACCGTTATACCTTCCTGTGTGATTGCTCTAGTAATTGATGATTTTTCTTTATTTTTAAAAGCAGCAAATACTGCTGGCTCGAAGCTTTCAAAGACAAATTTGCCAATTACAGATTTTTCGTATAAGCCTCTTTCTGTTTTTGGGAAAGCTTCTGCCACAACAATTGCATGTGGTAAGTTTTCCAGCATGCAATCTATGAACATATAACAATCTGTCAACTCAGCATAATACGATAATGTAGCTTCTATTTCTATTAACTTTTCTACATCTGTTGCAGATAAGCTCGTAAATTTTTGGCACAGCGATTGAATGTTCGACAGGCTCAAACCCCCTATCATAGAATAATCAAAAATTAACGTTGATTATTCTTGAAATTTCTTGTCATCATTATAAACCTTTTGCAAAATTATTTTCAATATAAAAAATAATTTATTTTAATAATTTTCGTTACATTACAAAGAACTATATAGCTTAAAAGAGAAATATTCAACACTTTTTTCAATCTCATCATTATCTCACGATAAAAATATTATATTAATATATAAAAAAGCGAGATTGCAACAGATGCAAACTCGCTTTTTTCTACTTTATTTCTGGTGTAACGGCTAATATATTTTCAAATGTTTCACGTTGCTTTGCTTCTTCTTCATTTAACAAGATATGAATATCTCCATGGTCGTTTGAAGTACGAATTAAACGCCCCATTCCTTGCTGTAAACGAAGTTGCATAAACGGTAATTCCACTTCTTCATATGGATTTTCTGCAAATGTACGTTTCGCATCAAATAATGGATCATGTGGTGGGAAAGGCAAATCATAAATAATAACTCGTGTTAATGCCTCCTCCGGCAAATCTAGACCTTCCCATAAATGATAGGAGCATAATGTTTTGATGGTGCCTTCTTGGAAATCACGAACAATTCCTGATAGTTCACGGTCCCCCTCAAACGCTACATACATCCGTTCCATAAGAGGTAACTCTGCTTTGAAATCTAACATTGCTTGTTTTGATTTAAACAAAATTAATGTTTTTTCACCGTCACGTAATAGCTGTTGAACACGCGCCGTTTTCCCCTTTTGAGATAGCTCATGTAAATAAATTCGCATAACTTCTTCATAATCGAATGGAGATGGAACAGAAAACGATTGATAATCGCGAATTCCTAAGCTATAAGCAATATAGGAGAAATCTTTGTTGACTGATAAAGTTGCTGAAGAGAATATTATTGGAAGTTTTTTAGAGAATAATTTTTCTTCTAAAACTTCTGTGATGAGACGCGGCATAATTACGAGCGTTTCCTCTCCATCAGTTTCCTCTAACCAATCGACTGCATCTCCCTGCGCTATGAAAATACGTAAGGATGCCTCGTATTGTTCTAAATACTCCTCTGCCATATTTAATTCATACTCTGGAATCATATACATTTCAGATTCAAAGACAAGTTCCTCGAGTAATGTTTCAACATCAGCAATAAGTTGTTTACCGTATTTCAATAAATTTGGCGATTTATTAATACGTTTACGCTCTTCTTCAGAAGCTACTAGATCATCTCGTAGCTGGTCAAAAAATAACTCATGGTCATCTTGTAATTTTTCCATCGCATATAATGTACGTTCTCGCACACCATCTACCATTAAACGCTCTAACAATGTAACAATTGTTGTCGCCTGTACTTTATACGTCATTGCTTTTTGTGCGGCATATTCTAATAAATGGCCTTCATCTAGCACCATCATTGACACTTCAGGTAATAAAGCTAATTGCCCTTCACGTTCACGAGAATCCTTTGTAGCTAAATGCTCCATTAAAAAATCTTGTGAACAAATAATGAGATCCGCCGATTTACGATAATGTGCACGATGTAATGTTTGACCACATCGATTACGTAGGTCACATACTGAACACTGCATAATCGAGTTGTAGTTTACTTTTTGCCAATCTTCATCACTGACAGTTGGATAATCACTACGTTCACCATAAGGTTGTATAGCAATCATCGAGCCTTGTGCATATACTCCATCAGGTATAGAAAACGCAATATCGTCGATCCATTCATCGGACACTACTTTTTCAGCTTCCTCAAAACGCTTTAAACATAAATATTGGTCTCGTGACTTTGCTAAGCGAACATCAATTTCAAGACCTAACGTTTTTTGTAGCTTATAAATATCGCCGCCCTCTTTTACTAGCTGATCGATTAAGGTTTCATCAGCACATGCGATCAGAGCTGGTTTTCCAGTATAGCGTGCATAAGATACTGCAGGTAGTAAATAGGCAATTGTTTTCCCAGTCCCTACACCTGCCTCTGCAAAAAGCACGTTTTTCTCTTTTAAGGCCTGCTCAATTTGATATGCCATAAAAATTTGTTCATCACGGCATTCAAAGCCCTTTTCAGGTAATTCATCGTAAAGGACGTCCCCCATCCAGTCACCTAATGACTCAAAAAATGAGCGGTCCTTCGTTAATACAAATGGTAAAGATTTACGCAATTGACGTTCCCCCTCTAACTATCTGTTCCTATTATACGCGACGAAACGGAAGATAAGAAAAATTCTTATCTTCCGTTACCGTTTGTTAATCTCTTTTAGACTTTTGTCCCCAGAACTGGTAATAATTCGTTTCAATAAAGCCATTGAATAATTTACGCTTCTTCGTCGATTGACGACCGTACAATTCCTCAAAGTTTTTCATTGAAGACAACATGTATACAGACCAAGTCGGATAGTTTTTCATAACTTTTCCTAAATCACGAATTACCTGTTCCACGACTTCGATGTCGCCAATACGCTCTCCATATGGTGGATTACCAATCATAACACCATCTGTTAGCAGTGTTGTAAAATCACGTGCTTGCATTTGCTTGAACGTCATCATATCACCAAAACCTGCTTCTAGTGCATTTTCTTGTGCAATACTCACCATACGATGATCTATATCAGACCCGATAATTTCTAATGGCTGATCATAGTTCGCTAAGCTATCCGCTTCATCTCGCACTGCATCCCAAATTATTGCCTTCATCCATGGCCAATTCTCTGAAATAAATTCACGATTATAGCCCGGTGCAATATTTTGTCCAAACATTGCTGCTTCTAATGCAATTGTACCTGAACCGCAGAATGGATCAACAAATGGTCGATTCGGATTCCACTTTGAAATTTGTACGAGTGCCGCTGCTAATGTTTCTTTTAATGGTGCTTCGCCCTGTGCTTGACGATAACCACGCTTATGCAAGCCCGCACCAGAAGTATCAATAGTAAGTGTAGCCACATCTTTTAAAATTGAAACTTCAATTTTATAAGTTGCACCAGATTCATCTAAAAATCCTAAACGCTTATAATGTTGTTTCATGCGCTCTACAATTGCTTTTTTAGTAATTGCCTGACAATCGGGTACACTAAATAATTTGGATTTAACAGATTTCCCCGATACTGGGAAAGCCGCATCAACTGGTAAGTATTTTTCCCAAGGTAGAGCTTTTACACTTTCAAATAACTGTTCAAAAGATTTAGCAGGAAACTGTCCTACAACGATTTTTACTCGGTCAGCTACACGTAGCCATAAGTTTGTTCGTGCAATGGCCGTCTCGTCACCTTCAAAATACACTTTACCGTTATCGACTGTTGTTTCATAACCTAATGCCTGTACCTCTTGTGCTACAATCGACTCTAATCCCATTGCAGCAGTTGCTACTAATTTATAGTTTGCCATACACTAATTCCTTCCTTGATGTTCAATTTCCCAATACTCCATAAACTCAATAAGTTCGTGAAGTGGCAACGGTTTGCTGTAATAATAACCTTGAATTATATCACAGTTCATTTTACGTAGTATATCCACTTGTTGTGCTTGTTCTACACCTTCAGCAACAACTTTCATTTTTAGGCGATGCGACATTTGAATTATCGCATCCACTACTGCCTGTTTTTCATCGAGTGAGCCAATATGCTGAATGAAGCTGCGATCGATTTTTAAATAATCAAGGGGGAAGCGAACTAAATAACTAAGAGACGAATAACCTGTCCCAAAATCATCAATAGAAATTTTAAAGCCCATTTTCTTCAGTTGCACAAGCTTGCTAACCGTTTCATTGGCACTGTTCATCACAGTACGTTCTGTAACTTCGATTTCAAAATTGTTAGCAGGTGTGTTATAACGCTCTAATATTGACTGAACAGAGTCTAAAAAGTTTTGTTGCTTAAAGTGAATGCTTGAAATATTAATAGCAACTGGCGTTTTGTAGCCACCTTGACGCATCTCTATAACTGCCTCACAAGCTTTTTCTATGATTACTTCACTTAAAGGAATGATTAATCCTGTTTCCTCTGCATAAGGAATAAATTCTGCTGGAGAGACAAATCCTAATCTTTCACTATTCCAACGAACAAGTGCCTCTAATCCTTGAATCTCTTCATTTTCCATAGATATTTTAGGTTGGAAATGCAGCTCAAATTCTCGGTTTTCGATGGCTCTTCGTAGTTCTGAATCTAATAATAAAACACGCTGAGAGTCAGTCTTCAATTCATCAAAATAAAACGCATAGTCGTTAAGCCCATTCTTTTTTGAATAAGTCATTGCCTTGTCAGCGCAATGAATCAATTGCTCCGTTGCTTCACCATCTAATGGATACATACTGATACCAATACTCGTAGAAATAAAAATATCTTGACCATTAATATCCAAAGGCTGTTCAATAATCCCAATAATTTGTTCAGCAAAATTTGCGGCTTCTTTAGCATTCTTCACGTTTGTTAACGTAATAATAAATTCGTCACCGCCATATCTAGCAATGATATCTTTATTTTTTAACAATGTTTTTAAGCGTTTCGCCACTTCGACTAGAATGGTATCTCCGACTGCATGACCTAACGTATCATTAATTTGCTTAAATCGATCTAAATCTAAAAAATAGACTGCATGCTGTACTGAATGAGAAATAGTAGAAGTTGATTCTAATAGATTATCCATTCTTTCAATATATGCAAATCGATTTGATACTTCCGTTAATGAGTCAGTTAATAAACGCTTTTCTAGTTCATTTTCTACTATTTTTCTTTCAGACAAATCTGAGAAAATACCACAGTAATTTGTAATTTCTCCCTCATCATTGGCTACACCAACAATTGTTAACCATTCTGGATATACGTCTCCGGTTTTACGGCGATTCCATATTTCCCCCTGCCAATTGCCTTCTTGTCGTATCTTTTGCCACATATCTAAATAGAATTGCAATTCATGAACACCTGACTGTAGAACGGCTGGCGTTTTTCCAATCACTTCATTACGCTTATAGCCGGTAACAAATTCAAATGCAGGATTGACCAATTCTATTCTTTTCTCTTTATCCGTAATCATGATGCCTTCCGATACATTTTCGAAGATTTTTGTCATTAATGCAGTAGGATATTTGGAAATCGAATTTAGCTTCTCCAGACTATCGTTCACACCGTTCATGTTTCTGCTCCATCCTATCTCTCTTTACTACCCTCATTTTTTAGAAAAGCGCTTTTGCGCCAGTCTACTCGTATGTAGACAATATGTACATCGTTGCGATAACAGTTTATTAGATGTTTATGTTTCGAATCGTAGCGACAGAGGCATGACCAACAGTGTACAGCCTTATTCTCAAACGTATATCGCGCATGCCTAGACATGATTAACAAGTAACTTTTTCTTACTTTATTCAAAAGAAAAGCTCTCCACCAAATTGGAGAGCGCTTGTCATTTCATAAATAAGCATCAAAAAATTCCATAAGCCATGTTTTGTTCCCGAGTACTCAAACAGCTATCGCCTCGTACGGCCGGGTAGTAATCATCTATCTACAGAGCGAACTCTGTCCCTCTATCCGTTCAATTCCTTCAAGAGAGTGCCCCTACCATAATTTGGGTTTCTCACTCGTGGGGTTTACCTCGTTCCACCTTGCATGTTTCCAAGCAAGCTACGTCACTGTGGCACTTTCAGGAAGTTTCAACCATATCATTAAGACTTAGGTTTTCCTTCCGCCGTCAGCCTTTACAGCTGCCTTACCTTATTTTTTCAGTAAGCACGAACACTACGGTCATCTCAGAACCGTGCGAGCATGGACTTTCCTCTACGACGTCTAGCGCCGCAGCGATTACCAGAATTTCATGATGATAAAAAGATTATACTAGAGTTTTATGATAAATACAATATATTTGACAAAAAATTATTCGTACAACTTACTTCCGAATACGTGTTTCTCTAAATTCGAAAGACGTTTTAAAATATCAAAGTTTGTCGTACCAGTAGCCGATGCGACAGGTTGTCTCTTAGGAGTATTATCAATTTCTTCTTTTAACTGTTTATTTTCTTCACGAAGTTGGGCCACCACTTTTTCAAACGCTTCATAGTCTTGTATTATCTCATCAAGAAATGAATCGACTTCTTCTACATTGTAGCCTTTAAAATTTTTCTTAAATTCCTTTTCAAGGATCATTTTTGACGTTAATTTAATATCCATTCACATCGCCCTTCCTCACACTACATGCGTTACATTATAGCATACTTCATCACATTATATCGTCTGAAAACATCAAATGTAAGGCTAAACTTGTCGTTTCTTGCGTTTACCTGGGAAATTATTTCTTATTTCCTAACCTGAGTAACCTCTTTTCCCACGAAATTTCCCATTTCTGCTTTTGTTCTACTCTCCATTGCTCATTCTTAATTAATTTTATGCCCTCTTGCGTATAATAAATGGCCTGATCATAATCTTTCATTTGATGCTCATATATCATAGCGAGCTGTTCTAATACATGCAACTTTTTTCGTAGATCAACGAAATGGAGAGCAGCCACAAATGCATCGATTGCTTCACTAAACTTTTTATTTCTTTTATGCTGGATTGCTAAATAATATTGTGCATTGCCTGCTTCAAGTGCATCAAATTGGGTCGTTACCTTTTCCAAAACTTTTACGCTTTGTGAACCCTCTTTTAAATCAGCATACCATTTCCCGATATTTGTAAACGTTTTTGCCGATTCTTCGCTTGTCTCTTCAAATAGCAAATTTGTAGAATGGACATAAAGCGTAATCAGTGAAAGTAAATCCCATTCATTATGAAGAAGGACTTTCATAAGCGCATCTGGAACACCGCTTTTGATTGCATCTAAATAAATAATTGGTGCAAGATATCCAGGTATATCTCCAATGCGTGAAAAACCAAGCTTCTCTTCTTCCACAGATTTTAATTTCATTCGTTCCATATCATTTTTCCATAAACGCTTTGAACTATGCAACAAATCAATTTGCCGCTGTGTACGCAATTTAGGTAATTCTTTTTGGTGGAGTGTCCAACGTGTTTCAAGTTGCGGCCAGTCAAAGCTTTTTCCATTGTAGGTAATAACCGTTGCTGTTTTTTGCCAAAGCTTTGATTCAAAAAGTAACGCGGCCTCATGTGCGGGATCGGCTAGAATATATTGAGTTAAAATAAAGCTTCCATCTTCTTTTGACACTTCTAAAAAGCCCAGAAGAAAAATTTGTGTACCTACACCCTTTAAGCCAGTAGTTTCTGTATCAAAAAACAATACCTTTTCATTCATTTCTAACGCATATGGATGTTCGAACTTTGCCTCTTGCCATTTTACTAATGCATCAAAATATGACTGCAACTTATAATGACCATGTTGAAAACTAAAAGGATAACGCACTTGTCGTTTAAAAACAATACCGAAATCATTTTCTACAACTGTCAGGCCCGCCTTTTTCCACTGCTCAGTATAGCTTGGAGCAATAGGTTTTTGATAAGCAGGTTTTTCCTCTTTTTTTATAGTTGTTGTCGTTTTTTTACCGAGCATTTTTTTCATTTGTAAAATTTTATTTTCGTAAGACATTTACTTCACTCATTTTCTGCATGTAAAATTGCTAAAACTTGTAGTACGTTTTTCTTCGCTTGCTGTAAACTATTTTGAGTTTTTACCACAAGTATAACCTATAGTAATCATAGTGCAACTTCTAGCCATTGCACAAAAAGGAGGCGATTTTCAGAAGGGCTGGACAAGTGCTCTTGTCGCTTTACTTTCGTCGTAGAGTACGGGTGGATTTAGTGGATAAAGTTAATCAACACACCTTATATAATAATTGAAATCTTTTTCTGATAATCGAGAGTATATTTTTCGCTACAAATAGAGCAACCGTAAACTTATACGCATGAAAGAAGAGGGCTTAAAGGAATAGTATTAGACTTTTCCCTATCAAACCCTCTTTGTACTCTAATTTAAAATTTGAAGCAGCTCTATTACTTTTTTCTTCCCCTGCTGCAAGCTATCTTGAGCCCCAATACAAGATGGACAGCCAGACTCACAAGCACAGCTCACTACATGGTGCTGTGTTCTCGATAATAGCTCTTCCCACAGTTCATAAACTTTTTCACTTAGACCAATACCACCAGGATACTTATCATAAACAAAAAACGTCGGTTGCTCATTATGAGTTGCCTTTACCTGTGGAACAACTGCTACATCACTACTATCACATTGAATAAACAAAGGTATGAACGCATTCATCGCATATGCAACTCCTGTCATAGCATCCGTTAGCTCCGCCTCCGACCATTTTTCTAGTGCAGAGAATGATAGCCACGAAGAGCTTGTGTGCATTTCATCTGGTGGTAAATGAATAGGGCCAGAACCGATATTATCGTGTGTACCAAAGCGAATTTTTTTAAATATCGTTGCCTGCGCCACTAAGCCAACATCTCCGAAGCCAATAACTCCACCCTGATAATCTCGGCTCCGATCTTCCTCTAGCACCTTCATCTCGACTGCTAAATTAGCGTCAGTATAGTAATCGACATCTACTTCTCGTACATACGCTTTCTTTTCTTCCCAATCTAGCTTTTCGACTTGAAATTGAATGCCCTGATGCAAATAAATAGCCTCTTCATGTAGCAATGTCATCGCACTATGGCGATCCATTTCACCAATAACTTTTGTTTGTGCAGGAACAGTCATATCAATGATCACAACATTTTCTTGTGAAGCAGAACGAAGACTAATGTCATGTGCCGGGAAACGGTCACTCATCCAATGCCACTTCTCGCTCGTTTTAAAAACAACGCCTTCTTCCGCTAAATATTCCAGTAACTCCTGAATCTCATATTCACCATACGTATCATGTACGGAAAATGGTAGCTCAAACGCTGCACATTTCAAATGATCCATTAAAATCAACATATTTTCAGGATAAATACGCGCTTCCTCTGGTGCACTGCCAAGTAAAAAAAGTGGATGGTTCACTACGTACTGGTCAAGTGCTGCCGATTGTGCTACATAAATGATTAGCGCCTCGTCCTGACGACGGCCAGCGCGACCAGCTTGCTGCCAAGCACTAGCGATATTTCCCGGGTATCCTGTCATGATACAAGCTTGTAATTGGCCAATATCAACGCCTAATTCCAGCGCATTTGTACTAACCACAGTTTGAATAGTACCATCACGAAGCCCTCGTTCAATAACACGTCGCTCAGATGGTAAATAACCACCCCGATAACCTCGCACCGATTCATCTAAAAGCTTATTGCGTGTAAGCTCCTTTAAATACGTTACAATCATTTCTACTCGCACACGACTTTTAGCAAAAATAATGGTTTGAATACCTGCTGTATATAATCTTTTCGCGAGATCGCTCACCTCTAAAACAGCACTTCGACGCACGCCAAATGTTTTATGGACGATAGGTGGATTATAAAAAAGAAATGTCTTTTTCCCAACTGGCGCTCCAGAATCGCTGATTAAGGCATGGCTTTCATTCGTTAAAGCTTCTGCTAACTCTTTTGGATTTTTAATGGTTGCTGATGTACAAATGAAAATCGGCTTACTGCCATAAAACTCACAAATACGCTTTAATCTTCGAATAACGTGCGCAACATGCGAGCCAAACACACCTTTATATGTATGCAACTCATCAATGACGATATACTGTAAATTTTCAAATAACGAAACCCATTTCGTATGATGTGGCAAAATCCCCGAATGAAGCATATCAGGATTTGTCATCACAATATGCCCTGCCTTACGAACCTTTTGGCGAATGCCAGGCGCGGTATCCCCATCGTACGTATAGCTTAAAATTTCCTCACCGCTTTGTTCGATTAGTTCATTTAAATCATTTTTCTGATCCTGCGCTAAAGCTTTCGTTGGAAATAAATAAATCGCGCGTGAATTTTTATCTTCTAATATTTTTTGTAGTACCGGTAAATGGTAGCAATATGATTTTCCAGACGCTGTTGGTGTAACGGCAGTAAAGGAAACACCCTCCATCGCGTAATCAAACGCCTGACGTTGATGGGTATACAGTTGTTCTATCCCTCTTGTTCGAAGAGCCTTTACAAGTGAAGGATGTAAATTCTCTGGAAAAGGTGCATATTTAGCTTCACGCCCTTCAAGCGTTTGCCAGTGTAAAATACGTTCCTTTAACTCCTCATCATATCTCCACTCGTTTAATAGTTCACTAATGGTCCTTTTTTTCGATAACATCTGTTTCTATCTCCTTCACTAGCCTTTCAAAAATTTTTAACGTATAAGAGGTTGAATGAATCGCATCTAAAAAACGCTTTTTACTTGTTTCTTTAAAAAAGGATTGCACAACAAATTGCTCCATCGATTCCACTGCTGAAGCAATTTGCTGTGTATGCATATATTTTGGCTTATTTTTTTGAATCCACTCATTCGCCTCCTGCTGCCATTCCTTTAAAAGCTGGTGAATGACATCAGCGTGTGGCTTAACCTCCACAAAAAAGTCAGGAGTACGATTCTCCTCACGCATTTTCCAAAAGCGTGAAACACATTTTTCACATTCATCTATCAATTGGGAAGTTTGCTGCATTAACAACAATTTCGCACCTCATCTCATTAATGAAGGTTCATCACCATAAAGTAGGGTTGACTCCGTTCCGACTGCGCACTTTCCTGAAGGCGTCCAATAAGTCGCTTAGGAACAAAAGGGGTTCTTCTGTGCGAAAGCGGAGCGACAGCAACAACTGAGGTCCTTCAAGCCTTAACCTATTACATGTCACACGTTTCAACACAACTTTTGGTGATGAACCTTAAAATTTTATCTTATTTAGGTAACCATCCTTAAAATGAAGATTCATCTGCATTTACATGAAAGCAGCGAACCTACTATTTTAAAATTCGTTCTATCTTAGTCTACAAAATAATTTATATTATATGAGTAATTTTACTACCAATGATGTTTTAAAGCTTGGCTCATCACCTTAACTTGAGATGCATTTCCGTTTCGACTGTGCGAAAGTGCAACGACAGCGTACAATGTTGACCACAAAAGAGTTAGCACAGGACGTAATGCTTTTAGCCTTTGTCCCACCACTGACTCGTTCTCTGGCCTCACCAGTGACTAGAGCGTTACCCAGTCTTCACACCAATCAGCCCATATAAATGGCATATCTTTCAAGAAAATGACATCCCTAGCTTTTGGTGATGAGTCCTATTCAAGGTACACCACTCATCGTGGTAGATAATGTATGAAAAATACTCATATTGGGTTATTTATATTGCATATGAGTTAAGTGTACCAAAGTCTATCATTTTTCACTACTAATAGGCGAACAAGCATTCTTTACTTGCCAGTTCTTTTCTGCTAAGCTTACTTTCTGGCTAACAGATTTGAGCTGCATAAAAAAATTCATGCTCTGTGCGTTGTTTTCCAAAGACACTCTCGTTAACAGTAATTGATTGACCAGATCCAACTGCGCAACTAATTGTTTTAACTTGTTCAAAATAACGCCTCCTTTGCTTTAATTTATGTATTCCTCGCATGTATAAAATTACCTTCATGCGTGACAAAATAAGCGTAAGTTAGCTGAAAGAAGAAGTATTTCGATAAAATTTAATTGAACTAGTCTATTTTCGTAGTCTTCAAAATCGTCTATCAAGTATAGAAACTAACGTAGAGACCAGTTTTTTCTATAAATTCGTTTGGAAATTTCATCAGTTAATTTGACGATTCGCGGGTTATATCACATGATATTTTTCGACTTTAAGAGGCGAAAATTGCCCAAAGATCAGTTATTTAATGGTAATTTAAACCATAGTTAATCTAGCATCAATCATACTATTAATAGAAGTGGAGAACTGCTACTTAATCATGGTAAACTATTGTATAATAGCAGTATTATAGAGGGTGAACTACGTGACAATTCGTTATCCGAATGGGAAATTATATTCCCCTAATCCAACTGTTCAAAAAACAGCCAAAAAGGGAAAGGACAAGGATTTTTCTTTTAGTAATCGAGGGAAAACACTAGAAGATGAAATTAATGAAGCAAACGATTATTATGTAAAAAGGCGACTTGCTATCATTCATAAGAAACCTGTTCCCGTGCAAATCGTCAAAGTAGAGTACCCATCACGAAGTGCTGCAGTTATTCGTGAGGCTTATTTCCGGACACCGTCGACAACAGATTACAATGGTGTTTGGAATGGGCATTATATTGATTTTGATGCAAAGGAAACTGCTTCAAAGACCAGTTTTCCACTAAAGAATATTCACGTACATCAAATGACACATATGCAGCAAGTGACGGAACAAAATGGTGTGGCTTTTATTATCGTTCGTTTCTCAGCTTTTGAACGATATTTTATCGTGCCATACGATGTTTTACAAAAGGCCTGGCTAGCGATGGAAAACGGTGAACGTAAATCGATTCCCTTTTCAACTATAGAAAAGGAAGCTTTTGAAATTCCTACAAGCTATTATCCACGGATCGATTATTTACCGATTGTCCAAAAGCTAATTGAAGCAAAAAGCCATGGTTCTGAAAGTGAGGAGATAGTAGAATGACTGAACGTCGTCCGACACGCGGTGAGCATCAAAAGGCTCTCGCTCAAAAAAATAAAAAAAGCGCTCCGAAACCATCGAAGAAAAAATGGTTTAAGCGCATTACATTAACAATAGTAGCTGTTATAGCTGCATGTTTTATTGGAGGTGCGGGGTTATTCGCCTATTATGCAAGTAGCGCACCTGAACTAGATGAGAACTTACTGAAGGACCCAGTTTCCTCAGAATTCTATGATAAAAACGGTGATTTATTTGCAACGATTGGTGCAGAAAACCGTAAATATGTAAAATATGAAGATATACCACAGGATATGATTAACGCGATCCTTGCAACGGAAGATGTACGCTTTTTCGAACACGGTGGTATGGATTTTTATCGCCTTGGTGGTGCAATACTCGCTAACTTCCGTGATGGCTTCGGGGCACAAGGGGCTTCGACATTAACACAACAAGTTGTTAAAAACTCATTTTTACAAAATGAAAAAAAATTAAAACGTAAGGCACAGGAAGCTTGGCTTTCCTTCCAATTAGAACGTAAATATACAAAAGAAGAAATTTTTGAAATGTACTTTAACAAAATGCTGATGTCAGGTCGTGTTTATGGCTTCGGTACAGCAGCCCAATATTTCTATGGTAAAGAACTAAAAGATTTAACTTTAGATGAAGAAGCATTACTTGCAGGTTTAGTACAACGTCCAAATGCTTACAATCCATTGAAAAATCCTGAACTTGCAGAAAAACGTCGTAATACAGTTCTAGGATTAATGTATCAACATGGTAAAATTACAAAAGCTCAGATGGAAGAAGCTAAGAAAGTAGACGTTCAAGCTGGCCTAGCTGACGATGCAACACGTCAAAAATTTTCTGGCTCTAAATACGATGCCTTCCTTGATGTCGTTATAAATGAGCTAGAGCAAAACGGTGATGGTAGTGCAATGGCTGAAGGAATTAAAGTATATACAACACTTGATCCAAAAGCACAACAAATTGTTGAAAACATTATGAACGATGACAGTAACTTCCCAACAAAAGAGATTCAATCGGGTGTGTCAGTCATTGATACGAAAACTGGTCAAATTCAAGCAATCGGTGGCGGACGCAATTATGGGACTGAACGCGGTTGGAACTATGCATATGACTTAAAACATCAACCAGGTTCAACGATGAAGCCATTACTAGATTATGGACCAGCAGTTGAAAATTTAAAATGGTCAACTGGTCAAACAATTGTAGATGAACCTATGACCTACTCAGGAGGAAAACAAACGATCAGGAACTGGGATAATAAATATATGGGTGCAATAACAGCACGTAAAGCTTTGTATGCTTCACGCAACGTTCCGGCTGTTAAAGCATTTAAAGAAGTCGGTCCTGATAAAGCTAAAGATTTTGCTAGTCGTTTAGGTATTAATACTGAAAGCGTTATGGAATCAGATGCAATTGGTGGTGGGGATATTACAATGTCTCCTACTCAAATGGCAGCTTCCTTTGCAGCATTTGGGAATAACGGTGTTTACACTGATCCTTATGCAATTACAAAAATCGTTTACCGTGACGGTAAAACAACAAAAGACTACACACCAGAGCCAAATGTAGCAATGAGTGATTATACAGCTTATATGGTGACTGATATGTTACGTGACGTTGTCGGCAATAAGCCTGATGCATCAGGTACTGCAGCAAATGTACCTGGATTAGATATCGCAGGTAAAACAGGTACAACAAACTACGCAGCTGCTGATTTTAGCAAGCATAATTTACCGGATACAAGTGTACCGGATTCATGGTTTGCTGGGTACACTACAAACTATTCAATCGCTATTTGGAGTGGTTATGAAGGACACTTTGATCCTATTACAACTTGGGATGAACGTCGTTTACCACAACATTTATTTAAACAAATTATGAAAGAGATTTCGGCGAACGTTGAAACACCACGTTTCAAAAAACCAAACTCAGTTGTGGAAGCTACAATTGAAGTAGGCACAAAGCCACTTAAATTAGCAAGTAATTTCACTCCAAGTGAGAAACGTCAAACAGAGCTATTTGTACGTGGTACAGAGCCTAAGGAAGTTTCAAATGAATACGCAGTGCCAGAACTATCTACACCTTACAATGTAAGTGCAAGCCTTGATATAGAAGGTCAATCTATCAATATTTCTTGGGAGCATGATGCCATGCTTAATCCGGAAACAGATGAACCACTACCAACTACCTTCGAGGTATCTGCTAAACGAGAAGGTGGAGAGACTATTTCTCTTGGTAAAACGGATAAAAAAGGCTTAACAGTTAGTAGCAAACAACTGGAAGATGGCAATTACACGATTTCTGTCGTAGCAGTTGTTGATGGTACACGCAGTAAACCAGGTACAGCTACCTTCCAAGTAACCGGTACGACTGATGAAGAAGATAAAGATAAAGATAAAGAGCCAGATACTCCGGATCAACCTGATGTTGAGGAGCCAACAGCACCTGATCAAAATGGCAACAACGGGGACAACGGTAACCACAATGGTAACGGAAATGGTAACAATGGCAATAACAGCAACAATGGTAATGATAATGGCAATGCTAACACTGGTGGGAATGGTAACGCTGGTGGGAATGGTAACAACGGTAATACAGGAAATAACGGTACCCCCCCAGGTAACAATGGCAACAATAATGGTAGTAAGCCACCAACAACGCCAACTGAACCAACCGCACCGGATGATGGTACCGGTAGTACTGAATAAAAAAAAGCAGAGTAGCATAACGCTACTCTGCTTTTTTGTTGTTGGAAAACTATATGTCTATAAGTCAAAGTGTCATAATAAAGTATGACTCTTCGGCAAAACGAGAGGTTGATTTCCGTTCCGGCCTGGGCGCTTTGTCGCTGACGCTTCGCTTTCGCACAGAGCAAAGCTTCCTGGGGGCGTCCGATGAGCCGCTTCGCTCCAGGGTCTCGGGCCAACAGATGTTTTTTGCGCGAAAGCGTAGTGCTAACGCAGCGTCAGCAGCACCGATATTGGTCACGAAGGCGTTATCACAGATGTGATGGTCTTAGCCTTCGTTCCTCTATTGCTAATCCCCAAGGAGTCGCCCAGCCTCCACTCCAATCAACCACATCACATAGAATGTTTCTTTGGCATGGCTAGTGATAATTTGAAACTTCAAAAGTTACTTTTTTTGCGCGAAAACGTAGCGATAGACTGTGGAAATGGCTCAACACTTTGACCACAGAAAAGCGCGAGAAATTCAACATTAATTGATTTCTCGCGCTTTTAAGGTTTTGACCAGTTATGTACCAGCCTCTTTTTATATTTCTGTGTTTATTTGTTGTATTACTTTTTTGCAGCCTGCAAGCGTAGCCGTGCTGCTCGTTTTTTTGTTTCCTTAAATAATTCATCGAGCTGACGATAACAGGCATATTGGCCAGGCTTTGCTTTTATAAAGGTTAATCGTTCGACACCGTTAATAGGCAACACTTCATCCCCTACTTCTTGCACTAAGCGTTCAAACAATAGAATGGCCATGTCCATCAATCCTTTTGCTTCACCATTTCTTGCATCATGAGCTGCATGAATTTTGCCTTCGAGTTCCACCCACTCTGCAAACCAGGCATCTACTTTTTCCTTTTCAAGTGCCTCTACATTCACGCTTCCTTCACCAACCCTTTCTTTAAACGCTTTTGCCCTTCTCTACAGTCATTAAGTAAAGGGCAAGTGTGACAGTTAGGGTTTTGAGCTTTACAATGATAACGACCGAAGAAAATTAGTTGATGATGTGTTTTCGACCACTTGTCCATCGGTGTTTTTTTCATAATTGTTTCTTCGACTTCAAGCACTGAATCCTTCCAGCGACATAGCCCTAATCGTTTAGAGACGCGCTCTACATGTGTATCCACTGCAAGGGCAGGAATTTCAAAAGCAACAGACAACACGACATTAGCCGTCTTACGACCAACTCCAGGCAATGTGACTAGCGCTTCTCGACTTGCAGGTATTTCTCCCTCGTATTCCTCTAATAGCCTTTGACATAATGCTTGAATATTCTTTGCCTTATTTCGATACAAACCAATGGAGCGAATGTCCTGTTGCAGCTCTTCTAAAGATACAGCTAAGTAATCTTCCGGCTTTTTATATTTTTGAAACAATGTTTTCGTTACTTTGTTTACAAGTACATCTGTACACTGTGCCGATAATAACGTGGCAATAGTTAGTTCAAACGGATTGTCATGTACTAACTCACAATGTGCATCAGGAAACATACGATCCATTTCCGCTAGACAATGCTCCCATTGTTTTTTTGTTAACATGTTGGAAGCCCCCTATTCTCTTTCTTCTAACCAATTATAAAATGGTACTTTATTTGTCGACTGCGTTTCTTGCTGCACTGTTCGGACTGGCGGTCGGTTAAATGTTTGTTTTTCACGGAACTGCTCGCTTTGCTTCTGTGCAGCCTGAGGTGTCGTAATATTTTTCTTTTTCCACTCCAGTAATATTCGATCAATATAACGAATACTTAGCTTGCCAGCAAACACAGCCTCCTTAAGCGCCTCCTTAATAAGCGCCGGACTGTGCTTATCCTCATCTAACCAAAATCCGATTTTTTCTAGCTCTAAAGGAGATAAAAGACGCCCCATTTCCTCTTCAAATAATCGGAAAACCTCCCCCTCTTCTTGTCGAAGTGATGTTGCGGATTTTTGATGTTCCTTCATTTCAATTATCTGCATAATACGCTCCCACAGTGGGTATACCGAGTATTTTTCATATAGTTTGCCACTTGCATCGACGTCGCTTGTTATTTCTAGGAAACCTTTTTGCATTAATCGCTGTAGACGTGAAGTAATGTCATTGCTAGGCATTGTTAGACGATTCATTAGATCATTAGGCGTTGGAAAATCATTCCCCTCTATATTGAATGCAAGTAAATGCATAACAATAAGTGCCTCATCATCCTCAATATTTAACTCCTTATAAAACTGAAAAAAAAGCTGAGGAATTTGAATCATTCTCTGCTCAGTCCATGTACGGAGTCGATTATTATTTGCGCTCATATTATACTTGACTCCTTTTCCATCGTAAGTAGAAAAGCCGCGTAGACATATCACTACGCGACTTTTTTAATTTTACACTTTCAAAACCTAAATTGCTTAAGGGTATAAGCGGTTTAATAAACGTGGGAATGGGATTGTTTCACGAATATGCTCCGTGCCAGAAATCCATGCTACTGTACGTTCTAATCCAAGACCGAAGCCTGAATGTGGCACAGAGCCTTGTTTACGTAACTCTAAATACCATGCATAAGCATCTAAAGATAAATGATGTTCTTCAAGACGAGATTTTAATAAATCAAAGTCATGGATACGCTCAGAACCACCAATTATTTCACCATAACCTTCTGGTGCAATTAAATCTGCACATAATACTACATCATCGCGGTCAGGATGTGGTTGCATGTAGAACGGCTTAATGCCTACTGGGTAGCATGTGATGAATACAGGTTTGTCATATGAATTAGCAATTGCTGTTTCATGTGGTGCACCGAAATCATCGCCCCATTCAATATCGTCAAATCCTTGTTCATGTAATAATTTAATGGCATCGTCATAAGAAATACGAGGGAATGGTGCTTTAATATTTTCAAGTTTAGATGTATCACGGCCAAGACGCTCTAAATCTAATTTGCAATTTGCCAGAACTGATTGCACGATATGCTCCACGTATTGTTCTTGCATTTCTAAGTTTTCTTCAAATTCAACAAACGCCATTTCCAGCTCAATCATCCAAAACTCGATTAAGTGACGACGTGTTTTAGATTTTTCAGCACGGAATGTTGGGCCGAATGAGAACACTTTACCTAAAGCCATCGCAGCCGCTTCCAAGTAAAGCTGACCAGATTGTGAAAGGAATGCATCTTCATCAAAATATTTTGTATGGAATAACTCAGAAGTACCTTCAGGAGATGATCCAGTTAAAATTGGCGGGTCCATTTTTGTAAAGCTAGTGTTGTTAAGAAACTCATAAGTTGCACGAATAATTTCGTTACGGATTTTCATGATCGCATGTTGCTTACGAGAACGTAGCCATAAGTGACGGTTATCCATTAAAAACTCAGGACCGTGTTCTTTTGGCGTAATCGGAAAATCTGTTGCAGCGTGAAGCACTTCAATACCAGTTACAACAAGCTCACAACCAAAGCTTGAACGCTCATCTGCTTTAACCTCTCCTGTAATGTACATAGAAGTTTCTTGGGACATACCTTTTGCAATGGCAAAAATTTCTTCGCCTACTTCTTCTTTTACAACAACGCCCTGTACAAAGCCAGAACCATCACGTAGTTGTAAAAAGGCAATTTTACCACTTGATCGTTTGTTCGCTAACCAAGCACCTAGCTTGATTGTTTCGCCGATATGCTTTGGCATATCTTGAATCATAATTTTTTTCATAGAAATCCTCCAAAGTTGGTTAAAAGGATTAGTCTTGCCATTTTGATTTTACAAATGTATCAATTCGACGGACTGCCTCTTCTAATAAGTCTAAAGATGTAGCATAAGATAATCGCATTGTAGTTGGTGCACCAAATCCAGAACCTGGAATCACTGCTACGTTTGCTTCCGTTAAAATATCCGAAGCGAATGCATCTACTGAATCATAGCCAGTATGAGCCATAGCTTCCGCTACATCTGGTAATAAATAGAATGCACCCTGAGGTTTTAAAACGTTGAAGCCAGGAATTGCACTTACCTGTGGATAAATTTTTTCAAGACGAGATTCGAATGCTTGACGCATTTCTTCTACAGCGTCTTGTGGTCCATTATACGCTTCCACTGTTGCATATTGTGCAGTTGTTGTTGCGTTTGATGTAGAGTGTGATGCAAGATCGGTCATTGATTTAATAATGTCCGCATCCCCTGCAGCATACCCGATACGCCAACCTGTCATAGAGTGAGATTTTGCAACACCATTTACAACGATTGTACGTGCTTTCACTGCATCAGATAGCTGTGCAATTGAAAAATGCTCAATACCATTGTATACAAGCTTCTCATAAATTTCATCTGACACGATTAAAATATCTTTTTCTTCTGCAACAGCAGCAATTTCAGCAATCTCTTCACGAGAATAAATCATACCTGATGGGTTGCTAGGAGAGTTAATAATAACTGCTTTTGTTTTATCTGTCACAGCAGCTCTTAATTGATCCGCAGTAATTTTATAGCCTTGCTCACGTGTGCCTTCCACATAAACAGGTACACCGCCCGCTAATTTTACTTGCTCAGGATAAGATACCCAATAAGGAATTGGAATAATAACTTCATCGCCCTCGTTTAAAATAACTTGGAATAAAGTATAAAGAATATGTTTTGCTCCAACACCTACAATTACTTCATTCGGCTTGTATGTAAGATTGTTGTCGCGTTGAAGTTTATCGATAATCGCTTTCTTAAGTACTGGAAGACCGCCAGCAGGTGTATATTTTGTTAAACCTTTTTCCATCGAGTCAATAGCAGCATTTAAAATATTTTGTGGCGTGTTGAAGTCAGGCTCACCAGCACCTAGACCAATAACATCAATACCTTGCTCTTTTAATTCCTTTGCTTTCGCAGTAATTGCTAAAGTTGAAGAAGGTGTTAAAGTTTTTACACGGTTTGCTAATAAATTTTTCATACGGGATCTACTCCTCTTATAAATTCGTAATGCGCTTCCACCAGTCGCCGTCCTTAAACATAATATAGACATAGTTGAGCTTATCGTGATCGTTTAGGTATGTAATTTCCCAAACAGCACCTGGCTCCTCATAGCCTAATTTGATATTAAGGACTTTTTGTACATTGCCTTCTTTTTTCAAAACCGATAATGCCTGCTTTTCCGTAATACCATCTTTTAAAAGTACTTCCTTAATTGAATCAGCTTTTAGATTCGTCGGAACAAAGACAGCTTTTTTATCACCATATTCATCTACCCCGAACACAGTGACATACGAATGTTTGCCATTATATGTGTAAGACTCCGAGACAATTGCGAGGGCTTTGGCATCGAGTGCCAACTGTTCAGCCTGATCTTCAATTGAATGGAATGGAGCCTCGGCTTTCCAGAGTACTAAAATACTAATGACAAGTGACAACGAAACCATAAAGACAGAAATGAAAATCAACCAGTTTTTCATATATTCACCTTATGTTTCACATCTAGCATATTCTTTAACCCCAATGCCTGATGCTTTTGTATGTTTATAACTGCGTATACATTCATTTTGCTTTCCATTTTTGTCAACCTGCTTTCTTTCCTCATACCACAACATTATACAACAATTTTGTGCTGTCGTGTTTCTTAATTTCATATATTGTACGTTGATAGAATAACGTTTTCAAATGATTCGGGTAGTAATTTTTTTCTTTTTAGTGCAACCCATAAAAATAATAACCCTTTCAATTTAAAAATTCCTATTCACAATTGCAAAGAGGAAGTAAAATTTGCCACTAAAAAACCTATAATAATTCACAAATAGCACAGTTAAATGTAGATATTTTTTTATTAAGTACAATTATCTCCATTATTGTCCTAGTTGCCTATTGTTTTTACCCATATGATAAGGTAATGAGCAATTTTAAGAATTGAAAAGGGACGTGATGTTTTGACTAAAGAAGTTAATCCTACAGATCCAGCAACAATACCTAAATTTGTGGATGAGCTGCCAAAACCGGTTACCGCTAAACCTAAATATTATAAAGGTCAACAGAGAAAAAACTATTATGAACTTAAAATGATGCAAGCAGAGCATTCTTTCCATAAAGATTTCCCAAAATCAATCATATGGGGCTATAACGGGCTTTATCCCGGACCGACAATTGAGGCTACAAAAGACAAAAGCATTTATGTTAGATATAAAAATCAATTGCCCTTAAACCACTTTTTACCCGTTGATTTTTCACTTCATGTGGCAAACGATTCAAAGGAAGTAAGAACTGTTACACATTTACATGGCGCAAATGTAGATTGGGAGAGTGACGGCCATCCCGATGCATGGTATACAAGAGATTATGCGCAAACAGGTCCAAAGTTCAATAAAGAAATACATGAATATACTAATCATCAACCAGGCACAACACTGTGGTATCATGATCATGCAATGGCGCTAACTCGTTTAAATGTGTATGCTGGATTAGCCGGTTTTTATTTACTTCGAGATTCGCTTGAGGAGCGTTCTAACCTACCTTGTGGTGACTATGAGTATCCTATCTTAATACAAGATAAATCGTTTAATGAAGACGGCTCACTTTTCTATCCTGATGAACCACCATTTCCAGTTCCCGTTCATCCATCTATTACACCTGGTTTTGTTGGTAATACCATCGTTGTAAACGGCAAGGTCTGGCCTTATTTAAATGTCGAGCCTCGTAAGTATAGATTTCGTTTTCTCAATGGTTCCAATAGAAGAGGTTATGTCATTAGCCTTTCAAACGATGAGCCTATGATACAAATCGGAACAGACGGAGGCTTTTTAACAGCCCCTCAAGAAATTCAATCTGTAGAATTATTGCCGGCAGAACGAACAGATGTTATTGTCGATTTTTCATCATGTGAAGGTCAGGAAATAACGTTAGTCAATTCTGATGAAGATTTCATTGATGAACATACACGAGTAATCATGCAGTTTAACGTGTGTCTTCCTCTAAAATGTGAGGATGCTAGTGAAATACCAGAAAGACTCGCAGTATCAATGGATTTACATTCACACGATGCACATATCGAGAGACACTTACCATTAACTGCTACGACAGACGATTTTGGTCGACCAATGTTATTATTAAATAATCGTATGTATCATGATCCTACTACCGAAAAGCCTGCACTTGATAGTATAGAGATTTGGAATTTTATCAATGCCACGCAGTTTGTTCACCCTATTCATCTACATTTAATTCAATTTAAAATACTAGAACGACGCCCTTTCGATATGGAGCTATATCAAAATGAAGGTAGACTGGAATTTACAGGTCCCCCTGAAAAACCGCATAACTATGAGCAAGGTTGGAAGGATACTGTAAAAGCGGAAGCAGGGAAAGTTACGAAAATTATTATGCATTGGAAAGATCATGCCGGTCATTATATGTGGCATTGCCATTTCCTAGAGCATGAAGATCATGACATGATGCGACCAATACTTGTCATGGAGGATGTTCACCCTGTGCAAGAGCCACATGCTGAAATCCAACATGAAATAGAGCATTCGCAAGAACAGCATCATGACGACTCTACTATTGTTATGGGCAATAATGAGCACACTGTACCACTCTTGAACACTACTGCACACATCACGCCAACTGAATACTCTCAAGCTTCAATGCAAACAACGTATTTAGAAGACGAAATAGAATATACTCCGCAAACTATCCCTCTCTTAACTAGTACTCAAAACACTACTCACTCTACTGAAACAACTCATTTAGAAGACAATGTGGAATATAATCAGCTATCTTCTCCACTCTTGAACAATACTCAAAATATCACTTTTTCAAAAGTAGAACCCCCGGAACACCAAATTGTTCGTTCTGATATTGAAAGCATCCCCCAACCAATCTTCCCGTCTGCTGAGTCTCTGCCTCGGCAAAGGATACCTGTTAGGCGTCGGAGAAGATGGTACTAATGTTAAAAAGGCTGGGACAAAACTGGGCAACTCTTAAAAAGCGCGAGAAATCAATTTTAGAAACATTGATTTCTCGCGCTTTTCTGATGTAAAGAAATTCTTTTCTTGAAAATATACTTATGTCCCTACCTCTCTATGATTTTAATTCTTTTTAAATAGACTATAAAGAATAGGTACAATAAACAATGTTAAAAAAGTAGAAGTAGATAGCCCTCCTATAACTACAACAGAAAGAGACTTCGATATCATCCCAGTTTCATTCGAAATAGCCATCGGGATTAATGCACCCATTGTTGCAATTGCAGTCATCAAAATTGGGCGAATACGTACGACCCCTGCTTCAATTAAAGCTTTTTGCTTGGTCATTCCACATCTTTCAAATTGCTTCACCTTATCAACTAGAACGATAGCATTCGTTACGACAATTCCATTTAGCATTAGTAAACCGATCATTGCTGGCATACCGATTGGTTCCTTCATAATATAAAGTCCAATTAATGCACCTATAATAGAAAATGGAATAGCGAACAAGATAACAAACGGTGCTTTTCCTTCTTTGAAGGTAAAAACCATAACCAAATAAACTAAGATAACACTAATTGCTATGGCAATCGACAAATCTTTGAAACCATCATCCATCGATGCAGATACACCTTCCTTATAATAGCTAATATTTTCAGGAAGCCGTAAGTTATTAAGTACCTTATCTGCTTTTGCAGTTACATCTCCTACTTTTTCATCAGTAATAGTTCCATACACCATGATATATTCATTGCCATTTAGATGAGTAATTGAAGTTACATTATTAACCCTCTTCAGTTCTCCTATTTCATGAAGAAAGACAGGCATTCCCATTGCATTACTGATTTGGAGCTGTCCTAAATCTTTAAGAGATGTAACCTCATCCATTTTCAAACCTAGGTTCACTTCTCTCGTTTCCTCTTCAAGTCTCATGGTCGTTACTACATCACCATTAATGAGTGTTCGAAGGCTTTGTGCAACTATAGCTGGAGTTAATCCTTTTGCAGCAAGTTTTTTATCATCCAAATCGAAAACGATTTCAGGTACTTCTCCTTCTAAAGATGTTGTCACATCCTTCATCCCTTGTACTTCTTTTAAAGCCGTTGTAATCTGCTCACTTGCTTTTTTAATATCCTCAAAATCCGCCCCGTTTACAACTAGGGTGTATCTGCTTTCTTCCCCTCCTATAATTCCACCGATACCTGATACTGTCATTTCCTCTGGTTCAGAGATCGTTGTTAATTGTAGGCGAACGTCATTTACATAGTCGGTCAAATTTCCAACAGAATCATTGACAACGAATGAAATCGTCGCACTTCCAGAGTGTCCGTCAATATTAGTATTTATAAGGTTGATGTCCTTTCGATCTAATAATATATTTTCTACTCTACTTACGACATCAGCTGTTTTCATTGGAGCAGTTCCTTTTGCCATTGTGATGTCGACCTTGAAATCATTCACTTTCTCTTGTGGCAAGAAGGTTGTCCCTAGCCTCGGTGCAATAATGAAAATAGAACCTATCAAAATTAATATTGCGACGGTTAAAGTAACTAAACGATGATGTAAAACCCAAGTCAAACTGTTGCGATACCAAGTTTGAAGTCTATTTTCACTTGATTCTTTAGGCGTAATTTTTAATAAAAAGATCTTGGACAATATTGGAACAACGGTTACAGCAACAATTAATGAAATCAACAATGAAATAACAATAGTCCATGCAAGTGGCTTAAAAAAACCTCCTACAATTCCTGGCACAAAGGCAAGTGGTAAGAAAACAGCAACTGTTGTGATCGTTGAGGAAGTAATCGCAGATGCTACTTCACTTGTAGCCTGCTCTATTAATTCTACATTTCTTTCTTTTGAAGCTCTTACTCTTCTAAATATATTTTCAATGACGACAATTGAATCATCTACAACTCGCCCAACTGCTACAGCAATACCAGCAAGTGTCATAATATTTAATGTATATCCCATTGCTTTCAACAAAAGAAAAGATGCAAAAATTGAGACCGGAATGGAGATGACAGCAATAATGGTCGAACGGATATTTTTTAAAAATAATAAGGTGATGATGATTGTCATTAATGCCCCTAAAAATACTTCACGTAGCATTGAATGGACCGATTGATTAATTTCGATGGATTGATCACGTAAGATTTCGACTTTATAATCTTCCGGAATCGCTAAATTATTTATTTCTTTTTTCACTTGATCAACGATTGCTACTGTATTAGCACCACCTTCAGGGATAATGCTGAAACTTACGCCAGGTTTTCCGTTAATGCGTGTCATATTGTTTGTGTAATCACTTTCATATGAAATTTCAGCTATTTCGCCTAAATTCGTGGTTGTAATATTTTGCGAATTTACTTCTTTAGTAAAAAGCTTTATGTCTTTAATGTCCTCAATAGATTTTAGCTCGCTATTTATTCGTACTGGCAATACTTCATTTGAAATGGAGATGTCTCCAGTCGGCATTGAAAGATTATTTGCCAAAATAGCTTCTCGAACATCGTTTAAAGAAATTCCTCTTGTCATCAATTGATGTGGCAGGAGTTGAATAATGACAAACCTTTCCGTTGTTCCACTGATTTCTATATCACTTATACCCTCTATTACAGAAAGTTGTGGAATTATAGTATTCTTTACAAAGGTTTCAACTTCATCATTTTTTTCTGTAGCATATATGCCCATTGAGAAAATTATTGGGTTTCCACCAGGTTTAGTTAATTCATACCTCGGCTCCCCTGCAAATTTAGGCAACTGTAATTTATCTACACTTCTCCTTACGAGCTGCTCCGCTTCCTTCATATTCATTGTCATTTCAAATTCAATAGTTGAATATACGGCATTGGCTACACCGTTTGTATAATCATTTTTTCTCCCTTCTAGCTTCTTAAATTCCCTTTCCATTTGCTCCCCTATATCATTCATCGCTTGTTCAGGTGAAGCTCCTTGATAAGGAATAACTACTGTTAAATATGGAATATCAATATTCGGGTACTTCTCACTATGTAATGTTTGTAATGAATAAATTCCTCCTACAATAATAAGAGGTATTACTAATATCATTGTTAAAGCATTTTTCATACAAAAGCGGATGAATCGTTTCATATTGCTCCTCCCTCAAACTATCCCCAGTCCTTTTATCCCTACTCAATTTGTATAACAGGTAACAATAAATCTAGTTGAGTAAAATCATCACCTCGATACCACTCAAGAATGGAGCGTGTCGGTACCCATTTATGTTGAAGCGCGTATTGAAGTAATTTAACGTATCCATCCTTGATCGTTGACATTTGTTCTTTAAATGGCAATGCCAGACATATACAAGAAGGCATATGTTCAATAAAATCACTTTCAGCTATATCATTTATGTTTGTATTTGCTGGAACACCAAAGCCAATTTGAGCTTTGATTACATCTTGGCCTGATAAATAATTTAAATAATAACTTTTAATGCTAATATTTAATTGTTTTAATTCATTTGCTCTGTTTTCAAAATGAGCTCCAAATTTACCAGTTGTGGATTGAGCTGTATACCAAATAATTTTTTCATCATTTTTATCAATCAAATAGATATCATCTCGAATGGGGTCACTTTCTAAATAGCGTAAGCTAATATCCAACAGTTCTCGTTTTTGTTTCATATGTTGAATCCACGTTTTCATCATTTCCTGGCGAGTCGTTTCATCCTGCTCGTGTAAATAATTTTGAATTTCATGTATAGGTACATCTGCTAATCGCAACGTGGATATTAACTTTACAGTTGCAATTTGACTATCCGTATAAACTCGATAGCCATTTGAACTTCTTTCCTCCGGTAACAGTAAATTTTTAGTTTCATAAAATCGTAATGTACTTTTGGCTATACCTGTTCTTTCAGAGAAATCTTGAATTGTCATAAATTTCCTCAAAGCATTACACCTCTCTTAACTCCAATGTAAACCTTCAACTAACTTGAAGGTCAAGTATTATTTACCATATTAATATATTATTAGGGGTTTAAATTAACCATTTGTATCCACTTTAGAATGATTTCCTCTACAATCAGCTAAAAATAGGTACACATAAGTAAAATATCAACAAAAAGATCCTTTAATCGGTCAATAATAAGCCTATATTTCCTCAAAGCAATACACCTAATTTTTTTATCTATAAAAAAGAGCCCCTTTTGCTGTGCTTTAAGGGACTCAAAGGTTAATCATTTGAAAATGATCGTCAGTATTTAATTTTGTTTAGAATTATTGAAGAGTAAAACATAGAGTAGCAGATTTCTTTTCAATCATTCTGCTACCTCGCTCTTTTCAAATCGTAAAATTCTCTTTGTTACAATTGCCATCACTACCATGGCCATACTAATCATTAAAATAGGAACGTAGACTTTAATACTAAACGCTTCAAATAATAAACCATACAATATTTGCCCAATCGGTGCCATACATTGTGAAACGGCAATGATAATAGCCATGACCTTCCCTAAGTTTTCATTAGGCGTTTCTTTTTGTACAAGTGTAATAACATATATTGAAATAATGGTCAGAATCATAGCGATGATAAGCGCACTACCAACAAATAAAGTATAAGACGGATAGAAACCTAGATGAAGTATGAGAGGCGTAACTGCTAGAGCCATTGGAACAATCAATAAAGCGGTGATAAACACCCAAAAGTATAAATTATTGATACCCATTTTTTTCGCAAAGTATCCCATAGATAAAGCTCCTAAAATTGTAGCAAAATCGATTAGCCCCATCCCTACACCATACAGAGTATCACTACTTTGCATTGTAACACGGAGAATAATCGGTACCCCCACGACAAACAACGGTGTTAATAATAAATTTAATAATGCCGCTAAAATCATACATTTGAATATAAAAGATTTCTTCACTACATAGCTAAAGCCCTCTTTCAAATCATTTACAAGCGTCGGAATAATATGTCCGCTCTTCTCTCGTCGGATAAATGGTATATGAATAAACATTTCTAATATGGCAGAAAGGAAAAAGAACACTCCACTTGCCAAGACAAGTACTTTTAAGCCAATCATACCGTACAGTATTCCACCTAATACAGGAGCAGCTACATTAGACAATGATTGAATACCATTGACAATTCCATTTGCTTGCTCAAGCTTTTCCTCTTCTACAAGTACTGGAATACTTGCCATCACTGCAGGTGCATACATAGCACTAACAAAGGAAAGCAGTACCATCACAACACCAATAAGCCAAACGGAACTATTACCAATCGCTAGCATTGCGAAGAAACTAAACACAATTATGCTACTCGTAAAATCGAAAATCACCATCAAATTGCGTCGATTAAACCTATCAGCAATTGCTCCTCCAAGCGGTGCTAGTAAAATCGGGACACTCGATATCGCAAATAGTACTGCAAAAAGATCTGCACGTCCTGTAATATCTAGTACATAAAGTGATAAGGCAAACCTTAAAAGCGCAGACCCTAAAATAGAAATAATTTGCCCAATCACCATAAGGTTAAAATCTGTTGAAAAGCCTTTTCTATTAATCTGTGATTCCATTCATTAGACCCCTTCCTTTAACATTCATGACCCTTTTGAAAGTGTAGAAATTGTATTGTAAGAAGAAAGACATTACTAAAAATACTTATAGTACTTAACCAAATGAGCCACTCCATTTGCGTACTCCAAGACATTATTAGCAATAAGAACCCCACGATAATGGATACATAATTTCCAGTACGACTAATTTTTGAAATCCGATAAAATTTTTCCTTAACCTCATACGCAGATTTCTTTATTTTACGTTTCATAAGATAAACTTTTTCTGTTAACTTCTGCTTAGTATCTTTTGCTTTTTGAGGATAAAAAAATGGTGTATCTCCTTTAATCATGGCGTTCTTCATCTCCATATCGTCGTTTTAATAACTCAGTTAAAACTCGCTCTTGGAAGTCCGAAATCCGTTCTGGTTCCTCAATCTCCATATTTACCGTTTCTTCATACCCATCTAGTTCCTCACCATCAAAACGGTAAAGTTTTTGCAATAACTTCCACAATGTTTCAATTTCCTCAGTTTTAAAGTCTTTAAAGATATCTGCTAAAAAGTAAGTAGACTTCTCCGAACAAACAATCAAAGCTTTTTTTCCCTCTGAAGTAATCTCGACATTGATCGATCTTTTATCTAATTTACTTGGTATCGTTTGGACATATCCTTTTTTCACAAGACTCGTTATTAACTTATTCGCAGTTTGCTTAGTTGTCCCAAGCTTTTTAGCGATATTTACGAGCGTTGTATTTTCTAATGGTAAATGGGCAATGGCAATAAGAGCCATATGCTGTCTCGAAGTTAATACCTCTAAATATTCATCTCCTCTTATTTGAACTTTATTGACAACTGAAAACAATGTCGCATAACTTTGCTGCATAAAATGCAATTCCTTCAATAAAAGATTTAAATCCATATGTAGCACCTCTCTATTTAGTCACCATGTTTACCAAATGATACATAACGGTTCCCAAGAAGTCAACATGGTGACTTTTATACTTTTCAAATAGAATGAGATACCACACCAATAGACCGACTGTCGGTTTATAATATTATATAATATCCCTGCAAAAAAAGGAACTTATTTTAAACATTCTTCTTGAAAAATCTAGGGAATTTTCCATAGGAATAAATCCCTATCCATTTAATCATTTTATACTAAATTATGTTAAAATTAATTTTTATTATTCCAATATTCCTTTTTATAGTATATTATATTCGTTGTTTCCTTTTATTGAAAAACTTGATTAAATAGGTGATTTCGTGAATCGATATTTTCAATTTTTGTTCCTTTGCCATAGATTACCAAGCCGATCTTTTTTTTATAGAGGTGTTCAATTTCCGATTTGCGCACGTTGCACAGGAATTTGTATTGGATATGTAATTGGCATTATATTGGCGTTATTTAAAGTTTTACCTTTTTTTTATGCTCTTATTTTAACAATTCCTATGATTATAGACGGAACGGGACAATTATTTAATAAATGGCTTAGTACTAACTATCGGCGATTAGTAACAGGAATACTCGGTGGAATAGGTATTGTTTTTATGATTTTACACGCCGCTCTCTTATTTTGGAATCTAACTATTTATCTCTATAAAAAAGGAGAATATATTGGTTCATTAATTTTTAACTAAGGAGACTGAAAATGTTTTGTACCTATTGTGCATCCAATCTATCAGAACAGGCAGAAATTTGCCCAAATTGTGGTGTTAGAAAATTCAAAGTACATAATTACTGCCAGAATTGTGGGAATGAATTAAATGCTTTACAAGAAATGTGTACTTCATGCGGTATTATTTTAAAAAAATCTCCAAAGGGTACTCATCCATTAGTTCCTGCATTACTTACATTTCTAATACCTGGTGTAGGCCAAATCATTAATAATCAAATGGGGAAGGGATTTCTTTGCTTATTTATATCTACAATAATTATTTTTTTCATTCCTTTTCCTTTAGGATTCATTTTTGTTGGTTTACCCATTTTAATTGATGCTTATTTAATCGGGAAAAAAAACAATGAAGGAAAAACAGTAGGAAAATGGGAATTCTTTTAATTTTAGGAGGTATAATTTAATATGTTTTGTCCACACTGTAATGAAGAAATTGCGGCACAAGCAGAAATTTGTCCAAAATGTGGTGTTCGTGTAAATAATACAAACCCCGAGGATAAACCAAATATAGCTATTAACATCCTTTCTTTTTGTTGTGTACCGCTCTTAGGGATTATTATGTACTTTGTATGGAAAGATGAAAAGCCTAAAGCAGCTAAATCCGCTTTAATATGGGGGCTGATTGCAATCGCTGTATATGTAGTAATAATGCTCTTATTTGGAATATTAGGGTTTGTACTTGGTTCTGTTGACGAGTATAATTATTAAAAAGAGGCTTGGTCTTAGCTATCGAAACTTTAAAAAGCGCGAGAAATCAATTTTAAAACATTGATTTTTCGCGTTTTTCTGATGTGGAATTTTTTATGTTCCTGCCACCTATCCTCATCACCTTCTCATTTCATATTCAGTTCATAAAGACATGCTATAGTTAGTAACATAAAAGATTCATATTTTATTGTTGATGAATTCGAAGGAGGATTTATTTTGCAGGAGGCTTCAAAAGATACGACAAAACTGAAGGATTGGCGGCGCTTTGTTCGCTTAGTCAAACAGGCTGAGCCACCAATATGGCTTTTAATTATTGCATTAATAATGAGTTTAGCAACTACGGGCGTAGGCTTTATCGTTCCGTTATTTACAAAAAAATTAGTCGATGGCTTTTCATTAGCATCCCTTGATTATTGGCAAATACTTTTATTAGGGATTGCTTTTATCGCGCAGACTATTGCGGGTGGACTTTCCATTTATTATTTAAACCGTGTCGGACATCATGTTGTCGCGAAATTACGAGATCAGCTTTGGAGAAAGCTACTTCACTTACCAATTCCTTATTATGATGAGAACGATACAGGCGAAACATTAAGTCGTGTTACGAATGACACAGCTGTTGTCAAGGATCTCATTACGGAACATCTTGCGAACTGTTTATCAGGCGTTATTTCTATTATTGGATCGACCATCATTCTATTAATCTTAGACTGGAAAATGACCTTAGTCATGCTGATTGCTGTTCCGCTTGCTATGGTTATTTTAATGCTGTTAGGAAGACGAATGTTTGTCATTTCAAAAGGAATGCAAGATGAGACAGCAAAATTTACGGCTGTGCTCAATCAAGTTTTACCTGAAACGCGCTTAGTAAAAGCTTCAAATGCCGAGAATATTGAATATGAGCGTGGCAAGAAAGGCATTACAAACCTCTTTACGTTTGGTTTAAAAGAGTCTAAAATCCATGCTCTTATTTCGCCTCTCATTTCGTTTGTATTAATGTCAGTTCTTGTGGCTATTATTGGTTATGGCGGTGTACGAGTTTCTTCAGGAGAGCTTACAGCTGGCGACATGGTGGCATTTATTTTATATTTAATCCAAATCATCATGCCGATGACCCAATTAACAATGTTCTTTACACAGCTACAAAAAGCAATGGGTGCTACTGAGCGAATTAGTGCATTACTTGAGCATGAGGAAGAAAATATTTTCGAAGGAAACACATTAGAAAAAGTGGATCAACCGATTTATGTAAAAAATGTTGACTTTGCATATGGAGAAGACCTAATTTTATCGAATATTAATTTTACCATTGAACCAGGTAAAGTTACCGCCATCGTCGGCCCTAGTGGCGGAGGAAAAACAACAACATTTTCTCTGTTAGAAAGATATTATCAGCCTACTAATGGAAGTATCACACTCGGTGAAACCCCTATCAACACGTACTCCCTACATTCTTGGAGAAGCCAAATCGGCTACGTTGCTCAGGAGAGTGCGCTGCTATCTGGAACGATTCGTGAAAATATTTGCTATGGCATTGACAGAGAAGTGCAGGATGAAGAGCTTGATAGAGTTGCTAAAATGGCCTATGCCGATCAATTTATTAATGAATTACCAGAGCAATTTGATACAGCGGTAGGAGAACGTGGCATTAAGCTTTCTGGCGGTCAACGACAACGAATTTCTATCGCTAGAGCTCTTTTGCGTGACCCTCAAATATTAATGCTAGATGAAGCAACATCTAGTCTAGATAGTAAATCGGAAATCTATGTTCAAAAAGCATTAGATAATTTAATGCAAGGTAGAACAACGCTTGTAATTGCACACCGCCTTTCTACAGTAGTAGATGCAGATCAAATACTTTTTGTGGAGAAAGGACATATTACGGGCAGTGGCACTCATGATACTCTATTTGAGACTCATGATATGTATCGAGAGTTTGCCAAGCAACAATTACGTATTAAAGAGGAATAACGAAGGGATTTGTTAGCATGACAAAACTATTAATTGTAGATGATGATGCGCATATTCGGGAATTAGTTAAGGTATTTTTACAAAATGAAGGTTTAGAGGTAATTGAAGCTACGGACGGTGTGGATGCACTGTCCAAATTGGATTCCGATAAGGTGGATATGATTATTATGGATATTATGATGCCAAATATGGATGGCTGGGAATTATGCGAAGAAATTCGTTCATTTAATGATAATCTACCAATCTTAATGTTAACCGCAAAGGGAGAAACCTCGCAAAAGGTAAAGGGTTTTCATCTTGGGACAGATGATTATCTTGTTAAACCATTTGAGCCTGCAGAGCTGATCGTCCGTGTGAAATCAATACTTAAAAGATACCATATTTCCCTATCTCAACTTGTGGAAGCCGGCAATATTAAGTTAAATCGTAATACACATGAAGTCTTGTATAGCGGTGAATCTTTAACACTTCGTTTAAAGGAATTTGAACTATTATTTACGTTAGCAAGCTATGCTGGAAAAACTTTTTCACGTGAACAGCTAATCGAAGAAATTTGGGGATACGACTATGAAGGTGATGAACGAACAGTCGATGTTCACATTAAAAGACTTCGTCAACGTTTCCCTCAAGAAACAAGCGGATTTTCTATTCGTACAATTCGCGGCCTAGGCTATCGATTGGAACTTGTTTCATGAGAAGACTAAAAAATTTTTTAAAGCTTTTTTAACTTTAATGCTTCTTCTTATCATTAGCATCGTCTTTGCCTTTATTTCCTACCACATAACGTCCTGGATTTATGATTGGTTAGGCAAACATCCACAAGGTTTCTGGCTTCAATTATGGACCGTAGTTGGTGTTTTTGTTCTCTTTGCTTGCTCAGTCATCATCACCTTTTTAATTGGGCTAAAAAGACAACGGAACTATTGGAATACGATTGTAGATGCATTAAGCCGGATTGCTAAAGGTGATTTTTCTGTCAAATTAGATCTGAAAGCAGATGACGAAGATCAATTTGGTCAATTAATACATGGCATCAACCATATGGCAGTCGAATTAGGTGAAATGGAAAGAATGCGCCAAGAATTTATTTCGAATGTATCTCATGAAATTCAGTCGCCTCTAACATCTATTAACGGCTTTGCTAAAGCATTGAAAAACATAGACCTCCCAGAGGATAAGCGACAGCATTATTTAACAATCATTGAGATGGAAAGTAATCGACTATCAAAAATTAGTGACAATTTACTAAAGCTAACGTCGTTAGAATCACAACACCACCCCTTCGAGCCAAGGCATTACCGACTTGATAAGCAATTGCGTAATGTCGTACTATCGCTAGAACCAAATTGGTTAGCTAAAAATATCGACATGGATATGCAATTAGAAAATATTTCGCTAATGGCGGATGAAGATTTAATGAATCAAGTATGGATGAATTTACTAAGCAACAGCATTAAATTCACGCCAACTACTGGCACTATTACAATATCAATGACAAAACAAATGGACACGATCACTATTGCCATTCGTGATAATGGTATCGGTTTAACAACGGAACAACAAAAGCATGTATTTGAGCGATTTTATAAGGCTGACCAATCAAGGACGGCTGAGAATGGCGGCAGTGGTTTAGGACTATCTATTGTGAAAAAAATCATCGATATGCATAACGGAACCATTACTGTTGAAAGCAAGCTTGCTGAATATACAACGTTTTTTGTAACACTGCCAGTAGAAATAGATCAGACTCGTGCAAACGAATAGAAGATTCAATCTTCGTCCGCACGAGTCTATTAGGCAGATGAACTAGTAAGCTATTTTTCTAAAATATTGATAAACTTTTTCGAGTCTTCTGCTTTGTCTCCCCTTCCCACTCTCCATGTTGCCAAATTCAAAAAACTTCACTTGTTTAATGCCAACAAAATTAAATAACGCTCTTTTCATTAATATTTTATGAGCATTATTTAGCCATAATAGTGGATATTTTGTTGGCCCCTTCATTGTCGAAATACACACCACTGATTTTCCTTTAAGAAGCCCCTCAGGAAATAGTCCTTTTTTATCTTTATAAGCAAAATTGGCCGAAAACAATTGATCAATATACCCTAGAAGCATTGCTGGTGGCCTTCCCCACCATATCGGATAAACAAAAACGATTTTATCAGCCCACCTAATTTGTTCTCGATATTTCTCAAGTTTTGGATCACGAAACATATCACGACGGCGTTTATGTTCATGGAATACTAAAAGCGGATCAAATTGCTCCTCGTATAAGTCTAGTACTTGAATATCCCTTATGAAAGGATTGTCATTACAGCCCTTCTTAACCTCCTGTAAAAAAGCATAATTCAAACTTTTATGATTGGGATATGTATAAATAATTAATGTGTTCATCATGCACCTTCCATTACTTATCATTTGATAACTAAATAATAAACCGCCTGATTTTAGTTGTCAAATGATAATTGTTTTAAGATAAGTTTTTTGTTATCTTGTCAATAAGAGGTGGTCACGTTTGGACAAAAAAGAATTATTTAATCAGTTTGTAGCATTTACAACAGCGGTACATCAAGTAACACATGAACTAACTCAAAACGTTAAAATCGATAATATTACACCTGTACAATATAAAATTCTAGAATATATAAAAGTAAGCCAACCAGTTACGCCTACTGAAATTAGTGATTGTCAGCATATGTCCTTACCAAATACAAGTCGTGAATTACGGAAATTACAGGAAAGAAAGTTAATTAAAAAAATTAACGATACCGAAGATCGTAGAAAGCACTATGTTTGCCTTACAGAAGATGGAGAAAAAGTAATGGAGAAAGCATTTGCCTGTATAGAAGAGCGTTTTCAACAGCTTATTCAACATGCATCTAAAAAAGACTTAGATGACATTCATCATGCATTAAACATTCTTGACCAAAAGGTTTTTAATCCAAAATCATAAAAAACCTGCATTGCTTTTCATTAGGAAAAGCAATGCAGGTTTTTTCATTGTTTATTAAATTGACATAGAAAGCGTTCTACACCTGGGTATTTCTCTCCTAGGCTAGTTATGAAAAAACCATAGCGTCGATAAAAATCTACGGCCTCATAATCTGTTTCAGCAACAATTGATGGGTACTTACTTGCTATAAAATTAATCATTTTACTCCCAATGTTTTTTCCTCTTTGATCAGCTAATACAGCAATATGCTTAATCTCGCACTCTGATAAGCTGATTTGTTCTATACCAATACAACCAGCAATTTCACCTTCGAATTCAATGCTATACAATGTCCTATTCGATAAAAGTATATATTTTTCATACTCTTGTTGAACTTTTTCATCCGAAGTTGCAAAAGAAAGTAGTTTTCTAATAGCTGGTGAAATAGTGTTTGCTTGAACTATATTCATAACTTACCTCCTCGTATATTAGTAGTAAGAGCTCTTTCCGATAGAATTTCCAGTTGATCCGGACAACTGGGGAATCTGTTGGATTTCCTATAGGAGATAGT
>NZ_JBGCCF010000033.1:0-54796 GCF_041262385.1 Lysinibacillus sp. RC46
ACTCCTGCATCGACGGAAAGAACCCTCAAGGTGACGGATAGAATCAGCAACGATGGAAAGGAAGGTCTCACCGACGGAAAGAAGTCACAGAGCGAGGGAAGAGCTCCTACCCCGACGGAAAGAACCCTCAAGGTGACGGATAGAATCAGCAACGACGGAAAGGAAGGTCTCACCGACGGAAAGAAGTCTCGGAGCGACGGAAAGAGCTCCTGCCCCGACGGAAAGAACCCTCAAGGTGACGGATAGAATCAGCAACGATGGAAAGGAAGGTCTCACCGACGGAAAGAAGTCACAGAGCGACGGAAAGTGCTCCTGCCCCGACGGAAAGAACCCTCAAGGTGACGGATAGAATCAGCAACGACGGAAAGGAAGGCCTCACCGACGGAAGAAAGTCACGAAGCGACGGAAAGAACTCCTGCCCCGACGGAAAGAACCCTCACACTGACGGATAGAACATTCTCAAAATGACAGTATTCTAGCAAATTCCCTACTAGACAAATAGAATTTTTAAGTATATAGTTAGCTAGGCTAACTAATTTAAAAGGAGTGGTATTTTTGACAATCGAACAAGAATTTTTTAATCAATACCGCTTAATGTACAGACCGTTTATCAATCTAGTAAATGTGCAGTTAGAGAAATATCAGTTGTATAGTTCTCAATGGGCTCTCCTTCGGTTATTGATGGATAAAGGGCCACATACATTTGTTGACATTGCGAATTTTATGTTTATTGAAAAGCCGAGTGTGACAAGGCTTGTGCAAAAGCTTGTGGAGCTTGGCTATGTGGAAACGGTAGCGGGTAGGGATAAGCGCGAAAAGCTTATACAATTAACGGCTAATGGTGAAGAGGTTGTGCAGGAAATTAAGGCACAATTAAAACCATTTTTTGAACAGGCACTCGCAGGCGTATCAGAGAAGGATATTGAAATTGCGACAAAAGTTTTAGCGAACATTTGTGCAAATATCAATAGGTAGGAGAGAAAAAAGTGGAAGCATCTAGACAAAAACTTTGGACGAAGGACTTTTTAATCGTCTCACTTATAAACTTTACCATTACATTAATTTTTTATTTATTGATGGTAACAATTGCAGGTTATGCGGTTGAGCACTTTGGGGCTTCAACTAGTACGGCAGGGCTTGTATCGAGTATTTTTATTATTGGTACTTTATTTGGTCGTCTTGGGACAGGGCGTATCATTGGGGATTGGGGTAGCAAGAAAACATTATTTTGTGGATTATTATTGTTTATGCTATCAACGATGTCTTATTTCATCGCAACGAATTTGCCGCTTTTAATGATCAATCGTTTAGTACAAGGGATTGCACTTGGGGTGGCTAGTACGGCGACGGGAACAATTATTGCGCAAATTTTACCGCCTGAGCGTCGAGGGGAAGGTATTGGTTATTATAGCTTAAGTGCTATTTTAGCAACAGCTATAGGACCTTTTGTAGGTATTCTTTTAACACAGCTGTTTGAAGATTATCGTATGATTTTTGCTGTTGATTCCGTATTAGCTATTGTTTGTTTTTTGATGTATTTTATCGTAACCGTTCCGGATGCACCGAAGAAGGCCAAAGAAATGGCTGAGAAAACAGGCTTTAAGCTAAGTAATTTTATCGAAATGCGCGCTGTGCCAATTGCTTTCGTGGCGCTTGTTATTGGCTTTGCCTACTCAGGGGTTATGTCATTTATGACGTTTTACGCGAAAGAGCTTAATTTGGTTACAGCAGGAAGTTATTTCTTTATTATTTATGCAATTGTTATTTTAGCGACACGTCCATTTACAGGGAAATTACTAGATACCAGAGGTGCGAACATTGTTATCTATCCATGTCTAGTCATTTTTGCGATCGGTATGTATGCCTTTAGTTCGGCGACAAGTAGTGTTGTCTTTTTACTAGCTGCTGCTTGCATAGGGATTGGTTATGGCAATTTCAACTCAGTAGCGCAAGCAATAGCTATTAAAGTTACACCAAATGAGCGTTTAGGACTTGCGACATCGACATATTTTATCTTATATGATTTAGGTTTGGGGGTTGGTCCTTATTTCTTAGGATTCTTCGTCCCTACGTCGGGGTACAGTGCCATTTTCTTCGCGATGGTATTCGTTATTTTAGTTTCAATTGTCCTTTATTATTTCTTATACGGAAAGTATGAAAAACAAGCAAAAATTTCATAGGTTAGAATCGTTATATTGAAGAAAAAACATCATTATCAACTAGATAATGATGTTTTTTTCTTTAAATGAAAATACTTCTTGCATTTGAAGATGATAATCATTATCATTCTCGATATAAACTATTTCGGAAGTAGGTACTTAGCATGAAAAAAACATCATTATTGTCAGTATTAGTTGCAGGGGGCATTCTTATGACTGGCTGCGGCAATACAGATGAAGCTAAAAAAGTAGATAAGCCTGCAACAGAGCAAACAGAGCAAGCTTCAAAGGTTGATTTATCTGCTGAACTAGCAGCCTATCAAAAATTTGCTTTAGAGCAAATGGATCAATTCTTAATAAAAACAGAAGACTTTGTGAACGCATTTAAATCTGGTGATATTGAAAAAGCTAAAGCAGCTTATGCACCAGCACGTATGTATTTTGAGCGTTCAGAGCCTATCGCTGAGAGCTTCGGTGATCTTGACCCACGAATTGACGGTCGTTTAGCTGATATCCAAGAAGAAGGTAAAGGCGAGGAAGAATGGACTGGCTATCATAAGCTTGAGCATGCGCTTTGGGTAGAAAATAAAACAGCAGGCTATGAGAAAATTGCAGATCAATTACTAGCAGACGCAAAAGAATTACACGCTTTAGTTCAAACTGTAGAAGTAACACCGGATTTAATGATTACGGGTGCTGTTGATTTATTAAATGAAGTATCGACATCTAAGATCACTGGTGAAGAAGAAATTTATTCTCACACAGACCTTTATGACTTTAAAGCAAACATCGAAGGCGCAGAAAAAATCTTTGAAATCCTACGTCCGAAATTAGAAGCGAAAGACAATGACTTAGTAGCTACATTAGATGAAAAATTCAAAGCAGTAGATGATTTATTGGCACAGCATGCAACAGCTGATGGTGGGTATGTTTCTTACGAAGAGTTAACGGAAGAAAACACAAAAGCACTTGCAGCAGCAGTTAATCAACTTGGAGAACCATTAAGTCAAATGGGTATTATTTTGGAGTGATAATGAATGACAGCGTCAAATGATGAAAAATGGATGAATAAAAAAATATCTAGACGTGACATGTTAAAGCTATCGGGTATCGGAGTAGCTGGTGTAGCTATCGGTGCTTCTGGCTTAGGTGGTGTTATGAAAGTAATGGGCTATGATGTCTTTGAGCCTGTTGCGGACAGCACGACAGCACGTAATAAAGTTGATTTCTATGGAAAACATCAATCTGGCATTATTACACCAGTTCAAACAAATATTTATTTTGCTTCTTTGGATGTTTTATTTACATCAAAGAAAGAACTACAAGAGTTGTTCAAACAATGGACACCTCTTGTTGTACGTTTAATGAATGGTGAATTAATGGTAGATTTAACGAAAAATGCTAGTATCCCAACAGGAGATACGGGTGAGGCGGCAGGATTGGATGCATCAAACTTATCGATCACAATAGGTATAGGACCATCTTTGTTTGATAAGCTTGGTATCCAGCATTTGAAACCTGCTGAATTGAAGGATTTACCGCATTTCCCGAAAGATCAATTGCAAAAAGAATTTACTGGTGGCGATCTTTGTATTCAAGCTTGTGCGGATGATCCACAGGTAGCATTCCACGCAGTGCGTAATTTAGTTCGAGCAGCTTCAGGCAAGGTTGAAATTAAATGGTCTCAAGCAGGCTTTAACTCATTCCCCGCTGGTGGGGGAACACCGAGAAATTTATTTGCATTTAAGGATGGCACTGGAAATCCATCGACTACCGACGACAAAGATTTAAATAAAGTTGTATGGGTCGATAAAGGATGGCTAAAAGGCGGCTCTTATTTAGTTGCACGTAAAGTTCAAATGCATCTTGAAACATGGGATCGCACATCTTTGAAGGAGCAGGAGGCAACATTTGGTCGTTATCGCGATAGTGGTGCACCTTTCGGTAAAAAGAAAGAGTTCGATGATTTTGATGTAGAGGCGAAAGATAGTAACGGTGAGTATATTATGCCAGATACTTCACATGTCCATTTGGCACGTAAATCAGGTGCACGTATTTTACGTCGTTCTTACTCTTATGCATCAGGTGTTATGACGAATACTGGTGCGCACGATGCCGGACTATTATTTATATCTTATCAAAAAGACCCAGCCCAATTTACAACAGTTCAAAATAGCTTAGGGCGAATGGATAAAATGAATGAGTACATTACCCATCGAGGCAGCGCAGTGTTTGCTTGTTTCCCTGGTGTATCAAAGGGGAGTTATATAGGTGAAGCACTTTTTAACACGTTGTAGTTTAGTACTTTGCTTGTTATTGGCACTTGCTGTACCGGTGCAGGCAGCGCAATCATATAGTCATTTGTACATTTCTATAAGTGATGCGCTAATGAATACGAAGCAAGACAAAGAAGCTGAGGCACAACATGCCCTTGAACAATTTGCTACAGACTGGGCGTCGGTCACTTCTGAGCAAAAGGATGCAAAAGAAAAAGTGGACGAAATTCTTACGCAAGCAGTTGAAGCTACGTCTAAGGATGAACGTTTAAAGGCACTATCTGACTTGTCAAATGCCTTACGTGCATTAGAAAAGCTTGAGAATCCTGTAGATGAAGCCGCGCAGCGAGCAGAATTTGGCACGAAATTTAAACCTATCATGAAAGCATTTGAAGATGCTTTATCTAGCGGTGATTTAACTACAATCGATGCGGCGTATAAGGATTTTAATGCGAAATGGAAGAAAATTGAACGCCCTGTACGTGAGCAAAGCATTGCGATGTACGGTCAAATTGAAACACAGATGGCCTTTATTCGGATCTCACTTGCTTCTGAAAAGCCAGATGTAACTTTAATGCAATCGCAATATGCAGATTTAAAACAAACAATCGAGGATTTTGTAGCAGGTAATGATACGGCGAAAGTTGTTGAAGGTGAGTATTCTTTAGCAACATTAGTCGCTTATATTGATGAGGCGAATGATTTTATCGATGCAGGTGACTACAAGGCTGCATCTGATAAAATTCGAGAGTTCATTAAAATATGGCCAAGTGTAGAGATTGATATTTCAACACGTAACGGTAGCCTTTATACAAAAATTGAAAGTGATATGCCGATTCTCGTTAGTGACTTATTAAAATCAAACGTCGATGTCAAAGCAATTAAAAGTAAGCTTGATACTTTCCGCACTGAAATTGAGCTGATTCAAGGTGACTCGGATTATACTCTGTGGGATGCAGCATTAATCTTACTGCGAGAGGGCTTAGAGGCACTGCTCATTATTATGGCATTAGTATCGTTCTTAGAGAAATCTGGACAAAAAACAATGCGCAAATGGATATTTGTTGGCGCATTTGTAGGGATCTTACTATCAGCGGTAGCAGCTGTTTTAATGTCGACACTTTTCCAATCTGCGACAATTGATACAAGTCGAGAGCTGATGGAAGGTTATATTGGGTTACTAGCAGCTGCAATGATGATTGGAGTTGGTATTTGGCTCCATAGTAAATCAAGTGTGACAAGCTGGAATCGCTATATTTCCAAACAAATGGGCAATGCCATCTCAACTGGCTCGGTGTTTGCGATGGCAGCAATTAGCTTCCTATCCGTTTTCCGTGAAGGTGCAGAAACACTTGTCTTTTATGCGGGGATTGCACCTAAAATGGAGACATCTCAATTTGTACTAGGTATCATAGTAGCACTTTTATTATTAGCTATTTTTGCATTTGTGTTATTGAAAGCAAGTGGAAAAATTCCAATTCATAAATTTTTCGCAGTGGCAACGGTGTTAATCTATGTATTGGCATTTAAAATTATTGGTGTCAGTCTGCACACTTTGCAGCTAAGAGATTCAGTTTCAACAACAATTGTGGATGGCTTGCCAGTTGTCAGCATCATTGGATTCTATCCAACAGTAGAAACAATGCTTGGACAAGCGATTTTACTTTTACTTGTTGTAGCTACGATTATTTATAAAAAGAAACAAAAATAAGTAGAAGGGCGGATGAATATATTTTCATCTGCCTTTTTGCTTGTCGATAAATATTTTATGTAATTAATTGTATTGTTTTTACCTTTTCTGAATAAAGTTGTGCTTATTGAAACGAAAGGTAGGGGCTTCTTCAATAAGTAGAAATAGAGTATTATTGTATGGAGAGGATGAATATGGTGAAAATCATAAAGAAAAATATACAATATCCGTTAATTTTTTTCATACTATGTATTATATTTCAATGGTTATTTCGTGGTGACATTCAATGGGGACAAATTATTGGAGTTTCAATTTTAATTTTCCTTTTTCATATATTTTACGATTGGGCAAATATCCCCTATAAATGGAAGAAGGAATAAGCTTTTTTGAGTTATTATTCGAATAGGCTTTATAAATTGCTACGGTAGCTAACTCAAAGTTGGACTCGTGCTACAATTGTTTTAACTTGTTTCAGCGGAAGTCCAAATATCCTCAGAAATAGAGGAACTTTGTCCAAGAACATCATGTCCTGTGGCAATTTATCTGTGCGAAAGCAAAGTGACAGCAACATCAACACATGACTCAGTGACCAACATCAAGTTGGCCAAAAGAATATGGGGGGATGGAGATGGATAGTGACAACAAATACGGTAATGAAAGTAACGAAAGCTACAGTTATCAAACCTACAATATTTTTGCGTATATTATCGGTATTCTATTTTCACCATTATTAGGGGTGATTATGGGAATTGTAGGTGTAATACAGCGTAAGAAAAATGCATGGAGTATTATTATCATTTCAATTCTTGGTTGGGTTCTGAATGTATTCGTAATTAATAATCTATAGATGTAGCTTTACTGGAATAGGGATTGTATAATCATTAAGTACAATTTTCATAATGAATGCTCCAACAATCTAGGGGACTTGTGCGTATTACAACTCATACACGTAAGTCCTTTTGTTATGTTGTTCACTCACTTACTGGAACTCTACATTTTCATATGGAGCGCTGCATGTCAAAGCTGTGGTTATGATTGAATCAAATCTCACAAGTGCTACAGCTGCTTTGAATATTTCTGTAGTCTTAATCAAACTTTATTATAAATAGCGGTGTCAGCCGTTTAAAATACCGTACATCTTTAAAGGGGATATCCAAACTAATGAAAAATATTTTTGACCATATGCATACAGCAGAAGTTTTAAAGCGTATCGACAAATTGAGTCCAAATTCACAACCGCAATGGGGAAAAATGGATGTTGCCCAAATGCTAGCGCATTGTTCATCTTTCCAGGACATCGCAATGGGAAATTCTTTTCCACCAAGGAGTTGGTTAGGAATAATAGTAGGGAGGTTTGCAAAACAAATCGTTTACAATGACAAGACATTGCCTCATAATATGTCTACTATTCCAACTATTTTGATTGCAGATGATAGAGAATTTGAGACAGAAAAAGAAAAGCTTAAACAAAAAATTATCACATTCCAAAATAACGGACCAGAGAAGTGCACAACACATCCGCATCCTTTTTTTGGGAAACTCACTTCTGAGCAATGGGGTAAATGCGTATACAAGCACCTTGACCATCATTTTAAACAGTTTGGAGTTTAACTTTTTTCAGCAACAAGTGTTTTCTGTAGCGACAAGTACGGTTCAATTGAATATAGAAAAAGCATGTTTTGATCATTCTTTTTTCAAAACACGCTTTTTCTATTTGCTCTTTTTCATGATTTATAGAAACTGCAGCTAAACAAAATAGTGTTTTTCTCAGTCTGAGGGGGAGCTGCTTAGAAGTTAGTTACCCCAATGAGACGGACGCTTCAGGTGAGAGGGTAATTTTGTTTGGTGATTGCCTTGTGCTGAATTTATTTGCATTTGGGTTAAAAACATACTGCTAGAAAGGTCTGCGCCACGTAAATTTGCGTCACGTAAATCCGCACCTATAAAATCAATACCTCTTAAATCTGCATTTTGTAGGTTGGCAGCAATTAAATAAGCTCCTCTAAGATCGGTTGCTCTTAAATCCTTGCCTTTTAAATTCTTCCCAATCCAATCAACCCCACGATAGTTATACTTTCGAGCGTTTTTTCCATTAATATTCTCGATAAGGTTTTGGCGAATTTGCTCACTTGTTTCTAACAGTAAAACATTCACTGGCAGTCGGAAATTAGGAATATCTATTGCTAGTAATGCATCTGCTTCTAGCTCAGTTGCACGCTGTAGTTGTTCTAATTGCATATGTAGTTTATTAAATAGGAATGAATCGACCGTATACGATAATGCCTCTGCTACGTAGGCGATCATTTCATAAAGTTGTTCCATAATCGGAAAGACTCGATACATTTTCTCAGAAATTTCAGGGTGTTGTCGCCAGTCTTGTCCATGGAAGGTTGTTTGTGACACCTTTTGTCCTGCTCCTAAACAATCAAAAACTGTACACCCTTTAAACCCTTGATCTCTAAGTTTACTATGAATTTGACAGCTAAAATCCGATTGTAGATTAGGGCAAGGTGTCCCAGCTTCTTTATTAATGGCAAAGTCGCTAGAAGCAGCAATATTTAAAGCCGTGCAACATAGACCAAAACAGCTTTGGCAATCTGCCTGTAAACTTTCACGTATTTTTTTCCCTATTGTATAATCGATTTTTTTTACTTCAGACATTATTGTTTACCTCACTCAGCACATAAACTTTTTACATTTTATTCTATCACTTATTATGCGTTAAAAGGATAATTTTGTATGGATAAATTTATTATTTACCTCTAGATATTTAGGAAATAAATTGATAGTTTTTTACAAAATCGGAATAGCCCATTGACAATTTATTGTAAAATGCTATAATTTTTATCGACAGACAGTCGGTCTATTAAGGGGGAGTAAACATGAGAAAAGAAGCGATAGAGCGCAGAAACGAAATACTTGATGCGGCTGATGAGCTTTTCGGCCAGAAGGGTTTTGATGGCACAAGTACTAACGATATTCTTGAAAAGGTCGGAATTGCACGGGGAACGCTGTATTATCACTTCAAGTCGAAGGAAGATATTATGGACGCGCTTATTGATCGATATAATACTCAAATTTTAGGTGCAGCCAATGGAATTGCTGCAGATAAGAGCATAGCCGTTCACGAGCGTATTGTTCGTGTTGTGATGGCACTAAACATAAGCGGCGGAAATGGCAAGGAAATTATTGACCATATACATAAGCCTCAGAACGCGCTTATGCATCAGAAAATACAAAAGGTTATCATTAATGGTCTTCCACCGATATTGACGGAAATAATTCGTGAGGGTATTGAGCAAGGACTATTTAGTACACCGTATCCGTATGAATGTATGGAAATGATTGTGGCCTATACGAATACCGTTTTTGATGATGATATGGTAGATCTGACAGATGAAGAACGTGCTGCACGTATACCAGCTTTTATATTCAACGTAGAAAGACTGCTCGGTGTCGAAAGCGGAAGTCTTATGTACATGATGAAGATGTTTGGCAGTGGGGGTGAAGAAAATAGAAACAACAGTTAATTCAGAGGGGTTATTCGGGAGATTTCTTCTGCTATGGTCAGGACAACTAATTTCAGCAATAGGAAGCGGGCTTACAGCGTTTGGGCTTGGTATTTATGTTTTCTGACAGACGGGAAAGGCATCGGCAATGGCACTTGTAACCTTACTTGCGTTTATGCCTTCGCTTCTATTAAGCCCTGTAGCAGGAGTGCTTGCGGATCGTTATGACCGAAGACTTTTAATGGTGTTAGGCGACAGTCTTTCAGCGATAGGACTTGTTTATATTCTTATCTGTATGCTTAGCGGGGAAGCACTGTTATGGCAGATTTGTGTGGGAGTTACAATAAGCTCGGTGTTTTCATCGCTGCTTGATCCCGCATACAAGGCTACGGTTACGGATTTACTGACCGAGGAACAATACACAAAGGCAAGTGGTTTAGTCCAGGTGGCGGGTTCTGCAAAATATTTGATTTCACCTATTATTGCGGGATTTTTGCTTGTCGTTTCGGATATAAAGCTTTTGCTTGTCATCGACATCTGTACATTTTTTGTAACCGTTTCTTCAGCCCTTGCAGTACGGAGAGGTCTTGTTTCAAAGAAGTATGAACAGACACAATCATTTTTCCATGAGTTCAAAGATGGTTGGCGTGCAGTTTCTGAAAATCGAGGTGTGCTCGTTCTTGTAATGATGACATCGGTGCTGATATTTTATCTTGGAATTATTGAAACACTTTCCATTCCGATGTTGCTTACTTTTACGAGCAGCTCCGTAATAGGAACGGTGGAAACTTTTGTTGCTATGGGGATGCTCGTATCCAGTGTGATCATTGGATTTCTTCCAATCAAAAAAGGTTATGTGAAAATTCTTTCGTTTTCGCTATTTTTTGAAGGAGTATTTATGGCGGCATTCGGACTTCGCGAAAATATAATACTTATTTGCATTTCAGGCTTTTTCTTTTTTGCCATGATGCCATTTGCAAACTCAACATTGGATTTTCTTGTTCGTACTAACATTGATAATGCCGTTCAGGGTAGAGCGTGGTCACTTATCGGGGTAATTTCACAGCTTGGATTTGTTGTCGCCTATGCTCTCTCAGGTATACTTGCAGATTATGTGTTCACCCCTTTGCTAGTTGACGGCGGATTGCTTGCCGACAGTGTAGGGAAAATTACTGGTACAGGTCAAGGCAGAGGAATGGGCTTACTCATCATAATTGCTGGCATTTTATTATGTGTTACTTCATTCATTCTGTTCAACTTGAAGTCAGTTAAAAAGCTTGAAAACAGAGGTGACGTATGTATTACAGAATAATCCGGAATGACATTTCTAAAAGCAAACTGATAACGCTGACAACAACAATATTTGTCGCCGCAGCGGCTATGCTCGTTTCTCTCTCGGCGATACTTATCATCAATCTTTCAGGTGCGATTGATTCACTTATGAATCAGGCGAAAACTCCGCATTTTATGCAAATGCACTCGGGGGATATTAATACTGTACGGCTTGCGAATTTCGCGGAGCAAAATAGCGATGTCGATGAATTTCAAGTACTTGAGTTTCTCAATATGGATAACGGGCAAATTATTTTAGGGGATAGTTCGCTTGCGAATAATGTTCAAGACAATGGTTTCAGCATACAGAGTGAAAAATTCGATTATCTTCTTGATCTTGAAGGAAACATTATCAACGTATCCGATGGCGAGCTTTATGTTCCAATTAACTATATGAAGGACAACACAACTAGAGTCGGTGATAAAGCCGTAATAGGTGGAAAGGAATTTACTGTAGCGGGCTTCCTTCGTGATTCACAGATGAATACTATGCTGTCTTCTTCAAAAAGATTTCTAGTCAGTCCGAATGATTACGCGGCAATAAAAGACCATGGAAGTATGGAATATTTGATTGAGTTTAGATTAAAGGATTTATCTGAGCTCGGTGAATTTGAAACTGCTTATGCCTCCGCAGGACTTGAAGCGAACGGGCCAACGATTACATATCCACTTTTCAAAACACTTAACGCATTTTCTGACGGGATCATGATAGCAGTTATTCTTCTTATAAGCGTTCTCGTCGTTGCCATCGCATTTATGTGTATACGCTTTACACTTCTTGCGAAAATTGAGGACGATTACCGTGAAATTGGTGTTATGAAGGCAATAGGGCTACGTCTATCTGACATTAAGAAAATTTATCTTGCGAAGTACACAGCGATTGCAGCAGGGGGGAGTATTCTCGGTTTTGCACTTTCGTTCTTATTCAAAGGCATCCTTCTTGAAAATATCCGGCTTTATATGGGGGAAAGTGAAAACTCTTCCTTTGCTGCGGCTTTAGGAATAATCGGAATTCTGCTTGTATTCCTCGCAATCATTGCCTATGTAAGCGGGGTGCTGAGACGCTTTCGGAAAATATCTGCTGCAGAAGCAATCCGTTTTGGTACTTCACAGGAAAAAAACGCAGGCGCAAAGCTTTTTAGTTTGAATGAAAACAAACTGCTTAACACGAATATTTTTCTTGGTATCAAAGATGTTCTTGCAAGGAAAAGACTTTACGCCACAATGCTTGCAGTACTTGTAATTTCAGCATTTATCATTATTGTTCCACAAAACCTTTACAACACGATTTCCTCAACAAGTTTCATTAAATATATGGGTATTGGAAACTACGATATTCGTATCGATATTCAGCAGACTGATCATATATCCCAAAAATCTGCAGATGTTTTAAAATCGATGAACAGTGATAGTTCCATTTCAAAATATACCATCCTTACAACTAAGACATTCAAAACCAAAAAGGAAGACGGTTCGGAAGAAAATATAAAAATCGAACTCGGCGACCATTCAATATTCCCAATTCAATATACCGAGGGCAGAGCACCCGCAGCAGAAAACGAAATTGCACTTTCGGCTTTGAACGCTGATGAAATGAGCAAAAAGGTCGGCGATGTCATTACGATCGTGATGAAGGGGAAGGAGACAAAGCTCACGGTCAGTGGCATTTATTCCGACATTACGAACGGCGGAAAAACAGCAAAGGCTGTTTTTACCGACAATTCGGAAGGTATAATGTGGAGCGTGATTTGCGCGAAGCTTTCAGATATATATCTTGTTAATGAAAAAGTCTCAGAGTATGCGGACAGATTTACTTTCGCTAAGATTTCCAATATCGATGAATTTGTAACTCAAACATTCGGCTCGACTATAAAATCAGTCGGCAAAGCATCCATTGCTGCCATTGCTATAGCACTCGTAATAACGGTACTAGTAACACAGTTATTTATGAAAATGCTTGTCGCAAAGGACAGATATTCGATTGCTGTCATGAAAGCATTAGGCTTTACAAATAAGGATATTACGATACAGTTTGCTTCGCGAGCGGTATTCGTATCAATGATCGGCATTGTCCTTGGCACTCTACTAGCAAATACTCTCGGAGAAGTACTTGCAGGCGCAATTATCTCCTCGTTTGGGGCATCGTCGTTTAGTTTTTCAATCAATCCACTCTCGGCGTACGTGATTTGTCCGTTAATGATGGTATGCTCGGTACTGATCACAACAATAATTGGTACATCGGGCGCGGGGAAAATAAAAATATCCGAAAATATAAAGGAGTAGTTTATGAAGAAGATTATAAGCGGTGAACATATTGTAAAATCTTTCGGTGAGGGCGATGAAAAGTGCAATGTTCTCGACGGAGCGTCCGTTGACATAAACGAGGGTGAGTTTGTTGCGATAATGGGACCCTCTGGCTCGGGAAAATCAACGCTAATGTTTGCACTGAGTGGCATGGACAGCGTTGATGGCGGAAGGGTTATTTTTGATGGCAATGATTTATCGTCAGTCGGAGAGGTTGAACTTTCAGATATACGTAGAACTAAAATGGGCTTTGTATTTCAGCAGCCAACGATGCTTAAAAATCTAAATATTCTCGATAATATAATTCTTCCATCAATGCGCGAAAACAGAAAAAACGTTGCAAAAATATCAGAGAAGGCAAGGGCACTTATGAAGAGGGTAGGCATTAAGGAGCTTGAAATGCGCGACATTACACAAGTTTCGGGAGGGCAGCTACAGCGAGCAGGGATCTGCCGAGCGCTTTTGAACAGCCCGAAAATCATCTTCGGCGATGAGCCTACAGGTGCACTTAACTCAAAATCAGCACAGGAGATCATGGACATCTTTTCCGAAATTAACGCGGGCGGTACAGCGATTATGCTTGTCACTCACGATGCAAAAGTAGCGGCGCGGACGGAGCGTGTGATGTTTATGCGTGATGGAAAAATCGTAAGTGAGCTGAAACTTCCAAAATTTGATGGAACGAATATTGATGGCAGAGTAGGGAAAGTAACGGAGAAAATGTGGGAAATCGGAATATGAGTTGCTGTATCAATTAACACCGAATCTCACAATGAAGAATGCAGGATTTCTATAGTAGTTACGTACCGAGTTGGCAATAAATCATTGGTTTTAGAGCATCAAAAAATTTATTAGCTTGTGTCGACAACTCCCAAGAATACATGCTCACTAATGAAATAATCGAACTTGACTTAGATGAAAAGAAGTTAAAGTAGTTGGGAAAATGGGTTAGATTTGGCTTTTATCACTGTGTTAGAAGCTTTTCTGTTAAACCAATGACAACAGTCTAAATATATATATTTTGGGAGAGCGAGTAGCGTTAACACTCCGCATTTGCGCTGATAAACTTTAACTTTTCCATTCAAGAATGAATAGTAAAAGGATTCATGCACAGTTTTATGTGTGAATCTTTTTTTTGCTCTTTGCAAGGTGGATGTCGATAAAATTCAGAAGTTGGGTGATAAAAATTAAAAGTTGGGCGATAATTCCTGAAAGTGTTCCGATAAAACTAAAAAAGTTGGATGCCATTTTGTAAAACGTATGTCAGATGAATTGGTTGATTGGAGTGGAGACAGAATGCCCCTAGGAAGCTCTGCTCTGCGCGAAAGCAACAAATGTTTTATCTGTGCGAAAGCCTAGCGACAGTAACAAAGCGCCCAGTCAGTACGGAAATCACCCCCCTCGCTTTGCTGAAAAGGCAAGAGGCATACGTTATTCTGCTTAAATTCATGAAGGAAGAGCCATTTAATTAGCGGTTCTTCCTTTTTTTTGCTTTTGATACTTGCAAAGTTAAAAGTCATAGTGTAATATTTGGCTAGTACACTATGACACGAGGTGTTTATTTTGAAAAATTTTGCAGGGCTATTGAAAAAGGAATGGGTGCTCTATAGGGCATGGTTATTCGGTGGGATTTTTATTGGGATCATGCTGTCAATGGTAGTTCCATATTTAATTAGGCGTTTTAGTAATGAATTTACGATGGAAAACCAGCTGCCATTTTTCTTCTCGATATTAGTACTTATGTTAGGTGGTTTTTTTTCGGTATTACAATATCTAGTTAGTATCCGTAATGACTTAAGGACCAAAGAGATCTGGCTGCATTCAACTAGTTCCATTGCACAGCTTGTAGGTGTGAAAATTGTATTCTCCTTAATAGGGTACGCTATCTTCAATTTTATCTTTGTGAGTATAGCTATTTACAATGTTAAAGATGGGATTATAGGCAACTTCGCCCAAATACTTTTATTGCTTATATTTACCGTGGCAATTATTGTTATTTTCCAATTGATGATGTTTGTGATAGTGCTACTATTTTTTGCATTTAATTTCCAAATGAAACACTTTATTGGTAACTTTTCCGTAGTTATCACTATGTTTACCTTTTTCTTCAGTTTGAATTTATGGTTCGAATTTACAAAAAGTAAGTTATATGATAATATTTTCCATCGTATGGGTATTTCATTAACGGGTCTGGAACAATTTTTCCCGAAGTCACCAACAATGAATTTAAGTTTGAGCACAATGTATATCGTAGATGAAGTAGCAACTTTTATTTTGGTAGCAATCCTATTTTTCATAGCGACAAAGTGGCTTGAAAAGGTGGTTTTACGATGACAATCGACTTTTCACGTGATAAGCCCATTTATAGTCAGCTAGTAGATCGGATATGTGGGGACATTTTGAAAGGGAATCTAGTGCTTGGGGATCGACTTCCTTCGGTACGAGAATATGCAGTGGAAACAGGTGTTAATGTAAATACTGTGCAACGGGTGTATAAGGAGTTAGAAGCGATGAATATAACGGAAACTAAACGAGGTCAAGGTACATTTATTACAACTAATGAAGAGCGAATTGCGCTTTTACGCGAAGAAATGAAAACTCAATTAGCAGATCATTTTTTAACTTCCATTGAAGCACTTGGATTTTCAAAGGAAGAGATGCTTGTTGTTTTACAAAATAAATCGTGAGGTGAAATAAATGCTACAGTTATCGAATGTTTCTTTTCGTTATATGAAAAAGCCTATTTTACAAGATGTGTCTTTTTCCTTTCCTGTGGGACAAATCATAGGGCTTGTTGGAGAAAATGGTAGTGGTAAGTCGACGCTATTAAAAGTGTTGGCAGGTTTATTACGTCCATCAAGTGGTGAAGTATTGCTAAACGGAACGCCTGTTACACGTAGAAGTGCTGACAAAATTGCATATTTACCAGATATTGATTTGTTTTTTGATTTTTACACAGGTGAGCAGCTTTTTCAGCACTATGCTTCTCAATTCAAAGATTTTTCGTATGATAAGGCATGTATTGTTGCGGAGTTTTTACAGGTTGATAAAAGTGTGAAACTACGGCAATTATCAAAGGGGAACCGTGGTCGAATGAAAATGGCCGCAACTCTTGGGCGAGAAGTACCCTATTATTTAATGGATGAACCATTTTCTGGTCTTGATCCTATTGTTCGTGAACAGCTCATTAAAGGGTTAATTCAATTTACAGATATTGAACACCAAACAATATTATTATCAACGCATGAATTATATGAGGTAGAGCCTATTTTAGATCAAATCATTTTATTGCAAAATGGTTCGATTATTGCACATGAGGAAGTAGAAACGATTCGAGATGTCTCGAATAAGGATGCTGTGCAATGGATGAAGGCGTATTATAAGAAAGGGTGAAATTAATGACAACACAACCAATTGTTCAATTGCAAAATATATCAAAAACCATTCGTGGTAAGCAATTGATTCAGCAATTGAATATCGATTTATATCCAGGTCAAATTACTGGATTTTTAGGACCGAATGGAGCAGGGAAAACGACGACAATTCGTATGATGGCAGGGCTTATGCATCCAACTGAGGGGAATGTCATTATTGATGGTCTTTCTCTAAAGGACAATTATGAAGAAGCGATTAGTAAGGTCGGCGTAATTGTAGAAAATCCGGAAATGTATAAATTTATGACGGGCTATAAAAACTTGCTGCACTTTGCACGTATGCATAAAAACGTTACAAAAGAGCGTATTGAAGAGGTCATTAAACAAGTTGGTCTTGAAAAGCGCATTCATGAAAAGGTGTCAACGTATTCGTTAGGAATGCGTCAGCGTTTAGGACTTGCACAGGCACTACTTCATCGACCGAAGTTTTTAATTTTAGATGAACCAACAAATGGTCTGGATCCAGCAGGTATCCGCGAATTTCGTATGTATTTGCGTAAAATTGCGGCGGAGGATGGAGTATCTGTTTTTGTTTCCAGTCATTTATTATCCGAAATTGAGTTAATGTGTGATCGAGTAGCTGTCATACAAAATGGCAAACTTATCGATATTCGTGATATCAACGTTGAAACTTCTTCGTTTTATTATATTGAAGCTACACCAAATGATCAGGCTGCAGCACTTCTACAAAAACTTGATTACAACTTTGTTGCAGAAAATAATGGTTATGTAGTGGAAATAAAGAAAGAGGATATACCGAAACTCATTTCACAATTTGTTAATGAAGGAATTCAATTATTTGCCGTCCAACCACATCAAAAAACGTTAGAGGATCAATTCCTAGAAATGACAGGAGGTGGCCAAATTGCTGAAGCTAATTCAAAATGAATGGATGAAATTATGGCATAAAAAAGGTACTTGGGTAATGGTCGCGCTATTAATCCTCTTTATTATTGGTCCTGGTATTATGATGAAATACTATGAAACAAAAACGACAGAGGATATAACGTGGCAGGAAAGTGAACAGAAGGCTATTAATAATAATAAAGAGATGATGAAAGAAGACGGTTTATCGGTAGAGGATAAAAAACGCTTCGAGGAGCAAATTGCTATTTCTGAGTATCGAATAGCAAACGATGTGCCGTCTCAAGAAAATCTAAGCGTAGCAAGCTTTATGTCATTTACAGGTAGCATGCTGACTTTAGTGACATTATTTACAGTTATTACTGCAGCAAGTATTGTATCTAGTGAATTCTCTACTGGTACGATTAAAATGCTATTAACACGTCCGGTTTCGCGAGCAAAAATATTAACTTCAAAATTACTTACAACTTTCATATTCGGACTCTTATTGTTTGTTGTCAATGTAGTAGTAAGTGCTCTTGTTGGACTGATACTATTTGGCGGTTCAACTGGTGTTGAGCTAGAAATCGTCAACGGTCAAGTTGTTGAAAAAGCAGTATGGAATGATTTAGCTTATCACTATTTACTTTCTGGCGGAGACTTTGTCATGTCAATATTGTTCGCTTTCTTAGTGGGCTCAGTTTTCCGTTCAAGCTCTTTAGCGATTGGCTTAACGATGTTCTTATCTTTTACAGGTGGAATGATTGTGATGTTCCTAAGCAGATTTGAAATCGTTAAATATATTTGGCTAACACATTCAGACTTAACACAGTATGAAAAAGGCAATTTTATAGTAGATGATATGACAATGCCATTCTCACTCACAATTCTTGCGATTTACGCTGTAATTTTCCTTGTGATCAGCTATATGTCCTTTACGAAACGCGATGTAACTGCATAAAAAGGCGTTAGCTGTTTCATGAACTGCACCTCAATTGTTAGAGATATAACTAACAATTGGAGGTGCTTTTTTTGTCTGGATGAGACAATTTTAGTTGTTATATGTATTGGATGACCATATATAACTTTATCCAAATAAAACAGATACATAAAGATAAGAGGTTGAATACGAGGGGTAAATAACAAAAATTCTGAAAATTGGTTGTTTTTTTCTAGATAAAGAATATAATAGATAGTACAATGATTGGTATAGACAACTATACCTAGGGAGAGGCGAAAAATTGTTAGCTTTCTTCAAAAAATCGGTAGGTTGTCAATGTTTCCAATCCTGACGAAGCCTTTTCATCAGGTATAATGGGGCCGGGTTTTGGCATTCATCCGACAGATGGTACGGTATATGCACCGTTTGTTGGAAGAGTAGTCATGATTTTTCCAACGAAGCATGCTACTGGCTTAAAATCCGATACAGGTGTAGAAATATTAATTCATGTTGGTTTAGATACTGTCAAGCTAAACGGTGAGGGGTTTGAACTGATAGTTTCAGAGGGGTAATTAATTCAAAGTGGCGATCCTTTATTAAAAGTAGACTTTAAGAACATTAAAGACAATGTAGCTTCTATCGTCACACCAATTGTATTCACAAGTTTAATTGGACGAGAAGTTACATTTGAAAAATCCGGTTTCCAACGAGCTGGTTCTAATAATATTATTTCTATTAAGAAGTAATAAACAAGATGAAAGTGCGGGAAAGCTTGAGTCTCATGTTTTTCCCACAGGAATCTAGCAACTCTGGTAAGATGAGCTACAAGTATAGGTGTTTTAACGAAATTGAGTAAAGGGGATAGTGAGTTGAAATTAGAACGTTATTCTTCTAGAAATGATTTATACGCTCGTGCAGTAGACATTATAACGAATGCAAAAAATGACGGTGCTATAACGTTCGGTTTAGCTACAGGTGGTACAATGGAACCGCTATATTCTAAAATCTGTGAGACTGAGGTTGATTTTTCCGATTGTATTAGCTTTAATTTAGACGAATATGTTGGATTAAGTGCTAAACATGAACAAAGCTATGCATATTATATGGATACACATTTATTTCGTCATAAACCATTTAAAGAATCCTATTTACCGAATGGTTTAGCTGATAATCCTACAGAGGAAGCTGCACGCTATGAATTGCTATTACAACAGAATCCATTAGATTTCCAATTGCTTGGTATCGGACAAAATGGCCATATTGGTTTCAATGAACCTGGAACGCCATTTGATTCATTGACACATCTTATAACGCTTGAACAATCAACCCGCCAAGCAAATGCACGCTTCTTTGATTCAATCGATGGAGTTCCAACACAAGCTATAACGATGGGGATTCAATCCATTATGCACGCAAAATGCATTTTGTTAATCGCAGTTGGAGAAGCAAAACGGGATGTATTACAACGTGTACTTGCTTCTGAATATACTGAAGAGGTGCCAGCAAGTGTTTTAACAAAGCATCCAAATGTTGTGATTTTAACAGATTTACAAGAGTAGGGAACAGGTCCTCATACGTCCGACTAGTCAGCTACTAGTAGACGAGGTAATAAGCAGTTGAAGATACAAGAGATTGTAGCTTCAACTGCTTTTTTTTATTTCTGTAAGTGTTTTGTAGAAAAGGTTTCAAGACGTAAATAGAATTCGATATAATGAATGAAAAACTAGAGAGGTATGTTTATGGAAACAGAATGGTTACGAACTTTTATTGTTGCAGCGAAAAAAGAGAATTTTCGTGAGACGGCAGAACAACGTTTTATAACACAATCAACTGTATCGAAGCATATTCAACATCTAGAAAAAGAACTACAAACAACACTTTTTGAACGACAAGGGAAGAATGTGAAATTAAATCATATCGGTGTTCACTTCCTTCAACACGCTGAGAAAATGATGGCAACGATTGATGAAGGATTACAAAATACTAGATCCTTTTTGAATGGTTATACGTCCCAGTTAACGATTGGTGTTTCACCACAAATTGCTAATTCTACATTGCCTGCAATCATTCATACATTTCAACAGCAAAACCCTGCTATTCAATTAACGATCGAACTGTTAAAGTCCAATGAAATCGGAGAAGCGGTATATGCAGGCAAAGTAGATATCGGTTTATCAAAATTAACATCGACACGTGACATCCACACAGTCCTTCTCGCCCAAGAACCACTTCATTTGATTGCTCCGATATCAAAAAAGGCGACAGATGCACAGACTCTATTACAGCAAGAAACTATATTAACACATGAATATGCACCTTATTGGCAGGACATACAACAAGTACTACAACAATTCCAAAGCTATAAAAGTATGAATATTAATCAAACAGAGGTTATTAAAAACTTTGTTAAGCAAGGATTAGGGATTGCCTTTTTACCAAAGAGTGTAATTGAGGCTGAATCTCATCAGCAATTGCTTCATAGCTATTCGTTAAAGGAATGCGCCCATATTGTTTCGAATACCTATTTTTTAACGAAATATGTAACTGCGGATATTGAGGCGTTTTTAGCAGTCTGTCATCTGATTTACAAAGACGTTATTAGTGATTAATATGAGAGCTAGAGAGTAGATGTTCTTTCATTAAAGGGCAATTAGATTGAGTAATAGTATGAATGAAGCGCTTTTACTGTTTTTATTGTTTATAATATTTTTGAATCTCTTATACAAAGTTGGTGTAATTGAAAAATGAAAGTGTTACTTGTAGATGATGAAGAAAAGATTACTGAGGTATTGTCATCTTATTTTGAAAAAAACGGAGATCATACATATATTGCGCATACAGGAGAATCCGCAATTCAAATGATCGATCAAATACCTCTTGATATGATTATTTTAGATTTAATGTTGCCGGATATGGACGGAGAGGATATTTGCCAATATGTAAAATCAAATTACGATATTCCGGTGATTATGCTTACAGCAAAAATCTCTATTGATGATAAGGTAATTGGATTTGAAATGGGTGCAGATGACTATGTAGTTAAACCATTTCATCCTAAAGAAATATTAATAAGAGCTGAAAGGTTGTTACCTAGTTCACATAAAAAACAAATTATTATTTTAGGACAGTTGGAATTCCATAAAGATGAGAGAAAAGTATTTGTAAATCATCAAAGTATTCAGCTCACGCCACATGAATTTAGCATTTTACTATTACTGGCTGAAAATCCTAAAAAGGTTTTTAGCAGGGATGATATCATTCTAAAAATATATAGTTTTGATTTGAACATAAATCCACGTATTGTGGATCAGCATATTAAAAATATTCGTAAAAAAATGAAGGAAGAGTACATCCAGACTGTTTTTGGTTTGGGATACAGAATAAATGAAAAGGTTATAAATCAATGAAATTTCATATAAAAATTGCCTTAATTATAGCTATCTTTTCTACAAGCATACTTTTATTCATCACAGGGATATTACTTTATAAAGGTCATGAACATTTGATGATGCTTCATATTACAGATTCTAAAGAATTAATTCACCACTTTGACATGGCATTAAGGGAAACAGCAATGTGGTCATTAGGCCTTTTGCTTATTTTTATAGTAATTTCTAGTTTGTTAATTGCAAAAACATTAACGAAGCCTATCCAAGAACTGAATCACTTTGCGTTAAGACTAGTGCGTGGAGACCGTCACTTAAAGATAAGCTATACGATTAATGATCAAATTGGTCAATTAGGTAAATCACTGATGAAACTAGATGAAACGTTAAACGCTTATGAACTCCGTCGTAAAGAAATGACACAGGATCTTGCGCATGAAATTCGTAATCCATTAGCCTCGATTAAAAGCTACTTGAGTGCATTTGAAGATGGGATTTGGACAGCTACTCCAGATCGTTTGAAAGCATGTGTTGAGGAAATTGATAGGCTAACTCTTCTTGTTGGAGAATTGGATACATTAAATGATATTAATAATCCTACATTTAAGGTCATGATGAAAGAGCAACCGATTGCTAATGTAATCGAAAAGTCTGTTATTATGTTGGCAAGTGGATTACTTGAAAAAGAAATACAAGTAGAATTGGATTTAGACAAAACAATCAATGCAAAGGTAGATGCCTTGAGATTGAATCAAATTCTACACAATATTATAAAAAATGCAATGTACCATGTTCAAAAAGATGGCATGATATTAATCAAATTATTTAAAGAAAGTGACGATTATATAATACTTGTACATGATAATGGAATTGGTATGGATGAAGAAATAAGTAAAAAAATCTTTGAACGAAATTACCGAGTGGAAAACCGATATACTGGCAACGGTATTGGTATGACAATTACCAAAAAGCTAGTGGAAGCACATAACGGTACAATTTCCGTCAAAAGTGAGAAAAATATAGGAACAACATTTTGTATACAAATGCCGTTTTCTACATAATTCCTACACAACTGTTCTATATACTTTAGGTGAAAGGAATGGTTGACATGAGGAAAATAGCATTAGCAGCAGGTATTATTGCAAGTTTGGGCATACTTGGGGCTTGTAGCCAAGGGAAAAGTAACGATATGAAGGACATGGATCATTCCTCTATGAAGATGGAGGGTATGGAACACTCTTCAAAAGATATGAAAGACATGGATCATGACAAGATGAAGGACCATGAGAGTCATAGCAATGTCGTAAGTTTAAACAATTCGACAGGAGTAAATGAAGTAAAAGTCCCTGCTGAACTTAAAAGTAATAAAAAGGATGAAGTTGTATACACAGTTAGGGCACAAAAAGGAAAAACAGAAATATTCGATGGTGTTCAAACAAATACTTATGGGTATAACGGATCGTTTCTCGGACCGATGATTCGTCTTGAAAAAGGTGAAACTGTAAAGATTAGAACTATCAATGAACTTGATGAGAATACAACTTTTCATTGGCATGGACTAAAAGTGTCAGGGGAAAAAGATGGAGGGCCACAAAGCATTCTGAAACCTGGAGAAGAAAAAACTCTTGAATTTAAAGTGAATCAGGAAGCAGCAACGCTATGGTTCCATCCCCATCCACATGGAAAAACGGCTGAACAGGTATATAACGGGCTTGCAGGCTTAGTTTATATTGAAGATGATCATTCAAAAAGTCTTGGATTGCCAAATGATTATGGAAAGAACGATTTCCCTTTGATTTTCCAAGATAGAATATTTGATGATAAGAAGCAATTGAATTATAGCGCCACAATGAACACAGACGGAACGATTGGAGATACATTATTAATTAATGGAACGCTCAATCCTAAATTGACTGTAAACAAAGAGAAAGTGCGCCTTCGTTTATTAAATGGATCTAATGCGAGAAATTATACCTTTAAATTGAATACAGAGGATTCATTTTTTCAAATCGCAACAGATGGTGGTCTCTTGAATGAACCGGTTTCTTTAAAAGAGATTACACTAACGCCATCCGAAAGGGCAGAAATCGTAGTTGACTTTTCAAAAATGAAGGACGTTAAAGACCTAGCTTTAATAAATGAGGATGGTTCTGTCCTTTTACCATTTGTAGTTACTGATCAAAGTGGAAAGACGAGTATGCTCCCTAAAAAATTAAATGATTTATCATTAGAAGGTAAAGAAGTAGATCTACCTGTTACAAAAAAAGTGGAACTCTTTGGAATGATGGACATGGTCACGATAAACGGAAAGAAATTTGATCCGGAAAGAATTGATTTTACCCAAAAACAAGGTGTTACTGAGGTATGGGAAATTTATAATAAGCCGGATATGATGGGCGGCATGATTCATCCATTCCATATTCATGGAGCACAATTTAAAGTAATCTCACGTGATGAGAAAAAGCCACCTGAAAATGAACAAGGATGGAAGGACACAATCTCCGTAAAACCAGATGAGACAGTAAAAATAGCTGTACAATTTAAACATAAGGGCATCTACATGTTCCATTGTCATATTTTAGAGCATGAGGATAATGGAATGATGGGTCAAATTCAGGTGGATTAATGCTTATTTGTGTTTTGATTAAAATCCTGTGTTAATTTTTTGATACAGGATTTTTCTTTTATGTTCTTGTAGTGAAAAGATATTTTTTTACGAGCGGATATTGAGGCAATTTAAACAGTTTGTCATCTGATATACAAAGAAACAGTAAATAACTTGAGGTACTAAATCTGTAATCGTACTTTAATAAAAAATAGAAGGTGTTTTTAGATGTATAGTTTAATGTCCAAAATAAGCCAATTCATTAGTGACCCTATTACAGTATTTTTGAACTCCTATGAACATTCTCCTTTCATTGTTGCGATACTTCTTGGTTTAATAGGCGCTTTAGCACCTTGTCAATTAACGGGGAATATAAGTGCAATCACTTTTTATGGAAATCGGACATTTCAAACGAAAAATAATTGGCAAGAAATTGTATTTTTTATTCTAGGGAAAGTTGTTGTATTTAGTTTAATAGGTTTCTTCGCCTGGCTTTTCGGTCAGTCCTTTGAAACTGAGATGACTCAGTATTTTCCTGTTTTTCGCAAAGCAATTGGTCCAATCATGTTCATAACAGGGCTCGTGCTAATTGGAATTTTAAAATTGAAATTTCTAAATCAAATTCCTAAGTACATTCCGGCAGTTATAAAAGAGGGGAAATTGGGCTCCTTTCTGATGGGGGCTAGTTTTTCAATAGCCTTTTGCCCTACGATGTTTGTGCTATTTTTCGTGTGGTTAATGCCAACAGTCGTAAGCTCTTCGTATGGGGTAGTTTTACCGGCCATTTTTGGAATAGCAACTTCTGTACCACTACTAGTGATGCTGGGGCTTATTCATTTTTTTGACGCAAAAAGATTCATTATGCGTACAAGCATGAAAATGGGACGAGTGATTCAAATTGTAGCGGGTGTTATTCTGATTATTATAGGGGTAGCAGATACGATTACATACTGGGGATTGTATTAAAGAGGAAGAAGCGCCTTTGCCCCTATACGCTACAGAGCATTTAAACATCGAAATTGGAGTTGCATTCCATATTTTATCTAAAGGAGGGAATACATGATTGAACAATTATTGAAAGAGATACCTTTGCTAAAAGATTATCGAGAGTGGAAGAGAATTAATAAGGGGTTTTCTTCAGATGAAAAGTATTTCATTTCTCTTAAAAATAGTAATGAAAAATATATGATAAGATTTTTTCCAATTAATCAATTTGAAGATAGAGAAAAGGAGTTTGCAATATTAAAAACAATTGGGACTTATACAAATAAAGCAATTAAAGCGATTGAGATTGGGGAAATTCAAGGTCGAGGTTATATAGTAACCACTTATATTGATGGGAATGATGTTGAAGCTGAATTGTTAGTATTAACAGAAAAAGAGCAATATCAATTAGGTTTTGAAGCAGGGCAAGAGCTTTTGAATCTACATAAGATACAAGCACCTAAACATATAGAATCATGGTATGAACGAAAAAGTCTAAAGCATAAAAAATATGTAGAGGCATATCTAGCATGCCCAATAAAAATTGATCAAGATGAAAAAATCCTACAATTTATAGATAATCATATGTTGTTGATGGAAAATCGCCCTAATATCTTTCAACATGATGACTATCATCCAAGTAATTTAATTGCACAGGAAGGGAAATTAAACGGAATTATTGATTTTGGGAGATATGATTGGGGTGATCCGATTCATGAATTTTTGAAAATCGGTATTTTCACACGAAATATTAGCGTTCCTTTTTCCATTGGTCAAATAAAAGGTTATTTTAATGGTGAAGAGCCAAATGATGAATTTTGGACTTTGTATAGTCTATATTTAGCCATGTGTGTATTTTCAACAGTTGTATGGACATTAAAAACAATTCCAGAAGATATGGATAATATGCGAAATAAAATTAGTATCTTCCTAGATGATCATCAGTATTTTAGTAATGTAAAACCAAGTTGGTATACATAAAACACAGACAGCTATTACGATTCTCCTTCTAACAGGAGAAAGGGGAGTTTAGTAAATATAGCGATATATACAACTTACAATATCTCGCATATCTCCTGTTAAAAAACAACCTTCTGCTTATGGTTGCCCAGGAGGTAAGCTGAATTTTTTGATTTTATTAATGGTAACGTGCTTTTATGTATAATAGAGTAGATACTGAAACATATACAGAAAGAGTGAAAAAAATGATTAGTGCAACATTATTATTTATCCTCGCAGGAATTGGCGAGATAGGGGGCGGCTATTTAATTTGGCTTTGGTTAAGAGAAGGTAAACCATTTTATTGGGGAATTATAGGCGGGATTGTGTTAGCTTTATATGGAGTTGTCGCTACTTTTCAGTCCTTCCCAACCTTTGGAAGGGTCTACGCTGCCTATGGAGGTGTCTTTATCGTCCTATCTATTTTATGGGGATGGGGAATCGACGGGAAAAAACCAGACAACTTGGATTTCGTTGGAGCTGGTATTTGTTTAATTGGTGTTTTGGTGATTTTAATACCTCGTTCATGATAGATAGTATGTTTTTATAACCTTCACAATTTGAGTAAAATCATGATTGTGAAGGGTTTTTTATTTTAAATTAAAAATTTAATTTAAAAAAATAAAAATTTTTGTAACGAATCTTCTTTAAAATCTATATATAAGTATCCACCGTTAAAAGTAGAGAGAGGAGGGAGGAAAGTGGAGGATTTAAGTGAAATATACAAATCTTATGCAGATGAAGTAAAGCGGTTTCTTATTTGTTTAACAACTAACGTGGATTTAGCTGAGGAACTAACGCAAGAAACTTTTTATCAAGCTGTAAAGTCAATTGACCGATACAATGGTGAATGTAAGATGTCTGTTTGGTTATGCCAAATTGCAAAGCATACATACTATAACCATTTAAAAAAGGAAAAACGTTATAGCCATAGTAGTGTAGAACAAATGTTGGAAGTGGGGTTGGATGTTCCATCTAATTCGGAATTACCAGACGTAGAGCTTGCCAATCGTACTACATTTATTTCCTTACATAGAGAAATTCATCAATTAAAAGAACCGTATCGTGAAATATTTTTACTTAGAACTTCCGTCAATCTTAGTTTTAAGGAAATTGGAGAGATATTCGATAAAAGTGAGAACTGGGCAAGGGTAACGTATTATCGAGCTAAATTAAAATTAGTAGAAAGGGTCCGAGGTGATCATGATGAATTGTAATATTATAAAGGATTTATTACCCTCATATATTGATGGAATTTGTAGTGAAGATACTACTAAAGTTGTCGAGGAACATTTACATCATTGTGAAGAGTGTCGATTGTATCTAGAAGTGATGGAGCAGCCAACAAATGATATTCTGCCAGAAGAAGTTATAATCGCAAAAGCACCATTTAAAAGAATAAATAAAAAGCGTCGTATTCAAGTTTTAATTTCCATTTTGATTACTTTTATTATTACAATTATAGGCTCTTTTGTTGTTCAAGAAGTGGGAGCTGTGCATAATTTCTTTTTTCCAAAGAATATGACAACTGTATATGTAACAGATGATAAGGAAGAGTGGAATGCAGTATATTTCGACAATAAAGAGTATTTTAAGTTTGATAGTATATTTTGGAACAAGGAAATCGTTAATGATGCAAATAATGACGGTGAAGTACTTCTAAGAATTAAAGATGCAAATGGTCAAGTTATAGTAGACGAATTTCACATTTCGCCCGGGAAAAGCAAGAAATTGGAGGGATTAAAGAAGAACGTAAACTATTACCTCGAGATTAAAGCTAAAAAAGGCGAATTTTTCATTAATGTAGTTTGAAATATTATTAGTTACAAAGTTATTTAACGTAAAAGTCATTGAAGAAGGATTTATAGAATTTGAATCGAATATTTTATAGTAATCCCAGAAATGTTTGGAGGTCGCAATTTTGCTACTTTATTTTTGAGATATATCATCCACCTAAAAATTTAAAGAAAATTTAGGAGCTGATATATGATGATATACAAAAATTCTCTTGATGGAATTTCTTCTGAAATGTTGAATGGCTTTTTTGTAGATTGGCTGAATCCACCTAATCCACAAACTCACTTAAAGCTGTTAACAAACAGTAGTAAGGTGGTCATTGCTTTAGATGATTATACGAATCAAGTAGTTGGATTTATAACAGCGATTAGTGATGGAGTTCTATCTGCTTACATTCCGTTCCTTGAAGTTTTGCCAGAGTATAAAAATAAAGGTATTGGCAAGGAATTAGTCAAACAAATGTTAAATGAACTTGATGATATCTATATGGTTGATTTGTGTTGTGATGATGACTTAGTTCCTTATTATGAGAAGTTTAGAATGATAAAATCAAACGGGATGCTCGTTAGAAATTACGAAATGCAGTCTGGAATTAAATAAACATAAAGAAAAACGCTTGGATATTTCCAAGCGTTTTTACGTGCTTCGTTACTCATCGAAGCTTTCTGTGATTTCATTTGTGAAATGGCTGTTATTTTTTTATTGCAACAAAGCGTAATCTGCAATAATCAGCAACCCATTGATGATCCTGATAAAATTTTGGCTTTAATAATTCTTCACATTTCTCATAAATCTGTTCTTTTTCAGTTTCTGATAAATGTTTTAGCATATTATTACTGAACATCACTAGCCAATTACGTAACCCATCCTCGCCTTGAAGGGGTGTTGGGCGCTCATATAGCGTAATCATTTCAACTGTAAATCCAGCGCCTTCCAACTTCGCCTGATATTCTTCTAAAGTTGGAAAATACCATGGGAAATAATCCTCGATATAAGAAAATTTTAATTCCTCCATACTTTTTTGCAGTGCCCAAACAATAGAAGCAATATTACCGTGTCCACCCATTTCAGCGACGAAACGCCCACCTTGTTTTAGTGCATTGTAAATATTTTGAATGACTTCATTCGGCTGTTTCATCCAATGTAATGCAGCATTTGAAAAGACTGCATCGAATTGATTTGTCATCTGAAGTGCGGTAGCATCCATTGTGTGAAAAGTAATGTTTGGGTATTTTTGCTGTGCAGCGATAATCATGTCATGGGAAGCATCTATCCCTTGAACATTGGCACCAAGAGCTGCAATTTCAAGGGCTAAATCACCTGTGCCACAACCCACATCTAAAATTCCTTCATTTTTTTGTGGTGCAAGTAAATCCACTAAGCTCCCTCCAAATTTTGAAACAAAGTCATGCTTTTGATCATACAAATTGGCATTCCATTTTGTTGTCATTGTCTCTCATCTCCTTTCTTTGAGCTTACCAGAGAGTTTAATTGAACAGAAATGCGTAAAATGATCAGTTTTGATTCCACATTGGAATATAAGAGGGATTAACGCTGTAATAATACGATACCGCCTTCTGACTAATACTCGTTAACTCAATTAGTTCATTGAAAGCTCCAACCAGAATGTAATCAACCTCACGCTATGCTGATAGCCAATATTTTTTATTAATTCGCACACTTTATTGTGTTACTAAGATAATGTTGTTTTTTTGTCAACGTTTTTCGGATAAATAGGCACCATTTGTCAATACGAGTAATATGATATAAAAAAATAAGGGATGTGGTACGGTGAATTGGTTAATCATTTTGGCTTTTACTTTTTCTTCCAGCATTGACAATTTGGGTGTCGGTCTTTCTTACGGAATTCGTAAGATAAATGTTAGATTTGATAAAAATATTTTAATCTCGGTTATTTGTTTTCTTATGAGTATGGGAGGCATTTCATTTGGTGTATGGATGTCAAAAATTCTTCCAGGTATGCTTCCTGTGATCATTGGAGCGTTATTATTATTTATCATCGGAATTCGGATAATTCTGTTGGCTAAACCGCGGAAACAAGAGACTTCAATAGTGGATAGTAACAATGAAATGCAGTCCAATAATGTTCAAGGTATTTTAAGAAATCCCGAGGAAGCTCATTTCAATAAGTCTGGGGAAATTGGATGGGGAGAAGCTGTACTTCTCGGTATTGCCTTATCGGCGAATGCACTTACGAATGGGGTAGGTGCAGGTTTACTCGGTCTTTCGCCGCTTGTCATCTCGATACTTGCTGCAATTGGGAGTTTTATTACTGTTTGGTTAGGTGTCAGTTTAGGAAGTAAAGTAGCAGATGTTCGGATCGGCACATTTACTGTAGGTCAATTTGGAACAATTATTAGTGGAGTAATGTTGTTAATAATTGCTTTTGCAGCATTCTTTTAACTTCTTTAGTGGACGCAATTATGTGTCGGGACTTAAATGGTTTATGTGTTGACAAAATGTCAACGTAATTATACACTTCTTGAGAATGATAATTTAACATATTTCAGAGGGTGTTCAAACATTTGTACTTGTCGCTACGCTTTTGGTACAAAAGACATCCGCTGAAATAGAGGAACTCAGTTCTAAAAACGCCACGTCCTGTGGCATTTATTTACAAAGCCTCCGGTGGATGTCACGGAATTATGCCGAGGTATAATTGATTTATTAGACGACTGCTTTAAGTCACGTTAGTCACCGTAAGAAGGGAGAATCGAAAATGGCTGAACAGAGTAACAGTAATACTCTAGGTTTATTACTGAGACAGTTATTGAAAGAACGTTCATTATCTATGCGGAAGTTTAGTGAACTCACTGGAATCGATACAGCTACGATCTCACGGATAATAAATGATAAGAGAAAAGCGACACCACAACATTTAGAAAAATTTGCTGACTGCCTTGAAGTTCCTTTAATCAATCTTTTTGAAGCAGCAGGATACCCGATTGAACAGAAACAAGAAGAGTCAGATTCAGATGATATTCATACGTCTGTTGATGCAATACAAGCTCTTCTTAAGTCTTCAAATGTTTACGATAATGAATTTTCGGTGTCCAATGTTGAACAGAAACTTGAAAGCTATGGATTATATGCGCAAACAGAAGAAGGTAAAAATACGATTCTTAAGGATTTTGACGAAAAAATTAAGAGTGTAGGAAGCATTGGCCCTTTTATAAACCAATTAAAAGAGTTATATGGAAAATTCACATCGGGGAAAGGAACACTTTTTGAACTAACTTTAATTGGAAGTACATTATTATATTTTATTATTCCAGTAGATGTAATACCGGATTATTTATTTCCTATTGGTTATTTAGATGATGCAATAGCTGTACAGCTTACTACAAAGGCGTTACTAAATAGAATAACTTAGATTTTAACTTCTTTTAGCGTGCGCAAACATCCGCTGAAAGAAGTAAAAGCCTCCGGACGCAATGATACCGTGGCATAATTGAAATGATAGGTGGATTGATTTATGAGAAGAAGCAAAAAGAGCCGTAAATGGCTAAGGAATTTGTTCTTAGCATTCGCATTAGTAATCGTAGCAGGGATTATTTATGGGGTTTACCAATACAATAGTGGATTGGCTATGGCAGACGACAGTCATATAAACGATAACGAAAAGGCGTTTGATCCATTTGAAGGTGCGGATGTGCAATTTGGTCAGATTAATGTGCTATTAATAGGCAGTGACGCTAGAGATGAGGATGGTAGATCGGATAGTTTAATGATTGCACACTATGATCAAACGACAAATGATGTCAAACTTGTTTCGATTATGAGGGATACGTATGTCGACATCCCAGATTACGGAATGAATAAAATAAATGCTGCTTTTGCTTTAGGAGGTCCTGAACTTGTAAGGAAAACAATTAAGCAAAATTTTGATATTGATGTAAATTACTACGCTCTCGTGGATTTTAAAGGATTCCCTAAAATTATAGATCTTTTAGCACCTGATGGGATAGAGGTTGATATTCCTTATGAAATGTCTCATGGAATTGGTATGACATTACATCCTGGGGAACAAGTTTTACATGGTAACGAGTTATTAGGTTATGTACGATTCCGCCATGATCGTTTAAGTGATTTTGGGCGAGTGGAACGCCAGCAAGAGGTTTTAGGTAAGGTGAAAGAACAAATCGGTGTTTCAAGCTTAATGAATTTGCCAAAAATACTTGGCGTTGCAGATTCCTACATTGATACAAATGTAGATAATAAAACGATCCTTACAATTGCAAAAGGGATTGTAAATGGAAAATCTAAAGGTATTGACACTTTACGAATTCCTGTTGCAGATGCTTATGAAGACAAACGTGTCGATGTAGGTGACGTTTTGGATATTGACTTTGATAAGAACAAACAAGCATTAGAAGACTTTTTATCATCAAAGGACAATGGGAAAAATGACTAAGAGACTTGATGAGACAAAAGGTAACAATATAATTAAATAGTCAGCAGGGCAAAAATTAGAGTATGTTTTGAAAAATTATTTCAAAACATACTCTTTTGTTATTTTATGTTTTAATTGAGGTTCTTATATCTTGTAGTTAAAGTAAAGAAAGGTTATTTAGCAATATGAATAACAGTTAATTTCATTTTTTGATTATCTGGATTTAATTCATATTGTTCCCCAGACTTTGTAGTAATTGTTGCTGCTTCGCCTGTATACTTTTCATCCATATAAGCGAAGACAAAATTCTCAGTTTCAATAGAAATCATTTCACCAGCTTTACCTTCGACAAAATGTTGTAAACTGTATCCAGCTGTACTATATGTAAAAACAGCAATGGTTGGTGAATCATCGACTTCTAAAGCAAAAACAGTTAATCCATCTCCGTTAAACCAAAAATCTTTTTTTGTAATGAGAGGTATATTTTTATCGAGTGTATATTCTTCAAAAAAGTGTAATTCGATCACCTTCCATAGATTCTCTTGTGTAGGGTATTCCTCTTTTGTCCATGTAGAGACTTGCGTAACTTTTCCGTGTTTATCAACTCTAAGATTGACGCCAATTTGAGGTGTTTCCATTGCATGCACACTAAACTGACCAACTGTATAGCCAGGCTCAAAATGCTCAGGCGTTACCGAAAATTGTTGATTAGGATGTGTTTGGTTCAAATAAGCTTCTAATTGAATATACCTTTCTGCATGAGTTTTGATTTTTAAAGTAGGATAGTAAACAATATAGCTTATATAACTGATAATCAGTAGAATAATAATAGCTAATACGCATTTTTTTCGTTTTCTAAAAATGAAAGCGATTAGTAAAATAATGATTAATAGAGCAAGAGCAATCACGCTAAAATAAATTGATTCAGCTGGTGTCAATTCTATACCCCCTCGAATAAAACCAGTTATTATTTTTAGCATAGCAGAAGAAAGTAAGATAAAACACATAAAGTCGTTAAATATCCATTTAAAGTCAAAATTATAGAGGGAGATAGAAAAAAGGTAGCTGACGAATTCATCAGCTACCAATCTTATTTTTCAAGCTTTGTTAATGTTTTACCGCTCCAACCAAAGATAATCGTCAAAATTGGTCCGAGTAGACAGAAGAAGGTAAATGGCAGATAAGTTGTTGTTGGAATATCTAGTACACTAGCTATGAAAATACCACAAACACTCCACGGAACAAGAGGATTGACTACAGTACCTGCGTCCTCCATAACACGGGATAAATTTTTAGGGGCAAGTCCAACCTTCTCAAATTGTGCTTTAAAAGCTTCACCAGTAAGTAGGATAGATAAATACTGCTCACCAATTAATGTGTTAACACCAATCCCCGTAATAGCAGCTCCTGTAATGACAGAGCCAGCACTTTTAAAGAGGCTCTCTACCTTCGCTAAAATACTTTGAATAATGCCGAGCGTAAATAATAGACCACCCATTGTTAATGCTAATAAGACTAAGGCAATTGTAGATAGCATACTGTTCATACCACCACGACTCAGTAATGCATCCACGTCTTTATTCTCCGTAGTAGATACATAGCCTTCAAAAAGCATTTTAAAGACATTTGAGAGTGCAATCGGTTCTTGTATGTAGGCAAGTCCAACACCAAGAATTGAGACGACTGCGAGTGTGATAAGTGCAGGCGCTTTATAAAAAGTCATAATAACAAGAACAACAATTGGCAATAATGTATACCAATGAATAAGACCAGTTGACAGTAATCCATCTTTAAATTGCTCAACTGTTTCAAATGAAGTATTTGCTTCTGTTGGCGATAATATTGCATAAAGAACGAATGAGATTGCGAATGCTGGAATCGTTGTCCAACCCATATTTTTAATATGCTCGAAAAGATCGACGCCAACCGTACCAGATGCAAGATTGGTTGTATCCGATAACGGAGACATTTTATCGCCAAAGAAAGCTCCTGAAACAATCGCACCAGCTGTTATCGCTAAAGAGATGTCCATTGCACCGGCAATTCCCATAAAGGCAACGCCTACAGTTGCTACAGTAGTTAAAGAACTACCAACAGAAACACCAACGATACTACAAATCAAAAATACGATTGCAAAGAAAAAGCTTGGTGTAACTGTTAAAAAGCCGTAGTAGATAAGTGTTGGAATCGTGCCACCCATAATCCAACTCGAAATTAAAATGCCAATAAAGAAGAAAATAAAAACTGCCCCAAGTCCAGCACTTGCACCAGCAATCATACCAGTTTCAAGCTCACGAAAAGGAACTTTTTTTAGTAATCCATAGGCAATTAAAAGTGAAATGACAAGAAAAATAGGTATATGGGGTGTTGCTTTTAAATACCCAATACTGACTGCCATCGTGGCAATTATTAATATAATTATAAAGCTTGCCTCAATAAATCGAGGGTTACTCTTAGCTTCTATTCGAAACATGCTAATCCTCCTACTAGTTACTTCTTCGCTTCAACGCGGTGAAGCCTAAAAGAATTATAGCACGCTAATAAATTTTGTCAATTGGCTGATAAATTTCGCCGATGAAATCGATAGTATTTCTCCTTGGTGATTTTTTAAAACTGGACCTTAATGGCTCATCACCAAAAGTTGTGGATGACATTCATTAAAACGTATGCCTTGTATATTAGTTGATTGGAGTGGAGACTGGGCGACTCCTTGGGGATTAGCGTCACAGATGAGACCCTGCAGCCAAGCGAAGCGGCTCATCGGACGCCCCCAGGAAGCTTTGCTCTGTGCGAAAGCGAAGCGTCAGCAACAAAGCGCCCAGTTGGAACGGAAATCAACCACACGTTATGGTAATGATCCACCTTAATGAATACTGAAATAATCCCATGCATTTTTGACAATTAATGTACAAGTCATGATGATAAAAATAATACGCATCATTTTTGTCCCACGTTTTAGCGCAAATTTTGAACCCATTATCGCACCGAAAATCATGACGAAGCCCATAGGTAAACCGTATAAAAAATTAACCTTGCCTAATAGTAAAAACATAGCAAGCGCGGCTAAGTTCGACGTGAAATTAAAGGCTTTTGCATTACCCGCGGCCTGCAAGAAATCATTTCCCATCATTAGTAAAAGGAAAATAAAAAAAGAACCAGTGCCAGGTCCGAAGAAACCATCGTAAAAGCCAACAGCAGCAAAAGCGCCAACAAAGGCAATTTTTTTAACAGTACTTAATGTCTGCTCTTCAGGTTTCTGACCCCAATCTTTTTTGAAAACCGTATAAGCTGTAACTAGTACGAGCATAACAAGCATTAGAGGCTTTAAAATAGCTGGCGATACGAGATGCACAGTATATGCACCAATGAATGAACCAATAAAAATAAAAGGCATTATTTTCTTATTCTTTTTCACATCAACCTTGCCAGCTCGTAAAAAAGTTAACATGCTAGTCCCATTGCTAATTGTATTGGCGAGTTTGTTTGTGGCAATTGCTGTACTTGGGGGTAAACCAACAGCTAAAAGCGCAGGTAACGAAATTAATCCTCCGCCACCGACAATCGCATTTAAAAAGGATGCGATAAAGCCAAGTACTAAAAGGATTACAAGTGATAGTAAATCGATGTCCATATGTGATACCCACATCCTTATTTGTAAGATAAACTTTTCTTATAACAGTACTGCGAATTGTAATAAATGACAATGGAGGAATGTAAATATCGTTTACAATTCCTTAACATTGAAAACGATGAAAAAATTGAAGAAAAAATTGTTTTTTCAAGTATTTTTATAAAAATGAAAGAAAAAACGGTAATATTTAAAGAAAAATCGATAAATTTTGTTATCGAGTTTCCAACGTTTTCAACTTGGAAAAGTACCTAAAAATAATTGTGGCGAATTTTATATTACATTTTTGTAAATTCAACTATTTTATCTTTAAAAATCTGTAGAACTATGTGAAAGTTTTGTTATGATGATTGCAGAAATCGTCAATATTCATTCAACAGGAGGAACATGATGTTCAACTCAAACAAGCAAGATCCATTTTTTAAGGCATTGTTAAACATTTCTAAAAACGTGAAAGAAGGTATTTATTACGCTCATAACGCACGTATTGAAAATATAGATTCACTAAAAGAAATCGCAGACACAATGAAGCGATATGAAACAAGTGGAGATAAATTGATTCACGAGCTTATCGTTATGCTAAATAAATCATTTATGACACCTATCGAGCGTGAAGATATTTTATCACTTGCCAATAAATTAGATGATGTTATTGATGGAATGGAAGGCTGTATTGCTCATTTTGATATGTACAATTTAACAGAAGTTACAGACCCGATGCGCCAATTCTTAACATATATTGCGAAAAGTACAGACGAAATGGTCCAAGCAATGGAGCTATTAAATAGTAAAAAGCTTGTTGAAATGCGTAAACATGCTATTCAAATTAAGGACTATGAGCGTGAATGTGATGAAATTTTCCGCTCGTCTATGAAGCAATTATTTATTCAAGAAAAAGATCCGATGCGCATCATCGTCTTTAAGAGTATTTACGAACAATTTGAAGATATTGCAGACTACTGTCAAACTGTAGCAAATACAATTGAAACAATAATTATGCGTAACGCGTAAGATGGAGTGTAAGAAATGGATACGATATTACTGATAACAATATTAGTCGTTTTATTTGCACTTGTTTTCGATTTTATTAACGGCTTCCATGATACGGCCAATGCGATCGCAACTTCGGTATCAACAAGGGCATTAAAGCCACGTACCGCAATATATATGGCTGCAATTATGAACTTCATTGGAGCTATTACATTCGTTGGGGTAGCAAAAGCATTAACAAAGGATATTGTTGACCCATTCAGCTTAAATGCTTTTAATGGAGATACTACAGGTTCTGTCGTTATTTTAGCGGCATTATTATCAGCGATCACATGGAATTTAGTAACGTGGTACTTTGGAATTCCGTCTAGTTCATCGCATACATTGATCGGTTCTGTGGCTGGTGCTGCCATTGCGGCAGCTGGCTTTAATGTTTTGAACTATAGTGGCTTTATAAAAATTCTTCAGGCGCTTATTTTCTCACCATTACTTGCGTTTGCAGCTGGTTTCTTAATGATGTCTTTATTTAAAGTGTTATTTAAGGATATGAATTTATATCGAACGAATAAAGGCTTCCGGACAATGCAAATTGGTACAGCCGCTTTACAATCATTTACACACGGTACAAACGATGCACAAAAGGCGATGGGGATTATTACGCTCGCTTTAATTGCGGGAGGCTTGCATCACACAGACGATATTCCTTTCTGGGTACGTTTTGCAGCAGCCTGTGCGATGGGTCTTGGTACTTCTGTAGGTGGTTATAAAATCATCAAAACAGTCGGCGGCAAGATTATGAAAATCCGTCCAGTAAACGGGGTAGCAGCAGACCTTGCTTCTGCATCCATCATCTTCGGTGCGACATTAATCCATTTACCAGTATCTACAACACATGTTATTTCTTCATCTATCATGGGAGTAGGAACAGCACACCGTGTAAGAGGTGTTAAATGGGGCATGGCACGAAAAATCGTGACAACATGGGTAATCACCATGCCAATTTCCGCAGTCATGGCGGCAGCTATTTATTTCATATTAAGTTTATTTTTCTAACATAGTGGGAGGAATGCACAAATTGCGTGCATTCCTTTTTTTGTTTGATTAATAAGTAGGCTCGACGGATAGATATGGCAAGGTGAGGATAGGCCGAACAGGGCGAAGCGACGGAAAATCTGAGTAAACCGATGGATAGAAAAGGCGAAGCAGGAAAGCCCGAGCAGACAGATGGCTGGGAAAGAAGGCGACGGAAAGCATGAGCGTATTGTGAGCATCTATTTGAAAATTAAAATAAGATTGACAATTATTGATTACGAATGTAATATTTGTATATGGATTACATTTGTAATACAGGGGGTGAGTTTTATATTATGAAAGAATTACCTAAGATTTCCGAAGCTGAATTGGAAGTTATGAAAGTTCTTTGGTCAAAATCCCCACAAACAGCAAATGAAGTAATTAAAGTATTAGAGTCAACAACGGATTGGAAACCGAAGACAATTCGAACACTTATTAATCGATTAGTCCAAAAAGAAGCTATTTCTTACCATCAAGATACAGGGCGTATATATGCATATTTTCCTTTAGTGTCTCAAGATAAGTATCTTCAAGTAGAAACAGAATCATTACTTAAACGTTTCTATGGCGCAGCATTTAAACCTCTTCTTGTGAATTTCTTAAAAGAAGAAAAGTTGTCTTCAGAAGATATTAACGAACTCAAACGTATTCTGGATGAGAAGACTGAGGAAAATCAGAGGAAGGAAAGCTAATAATGATGGATATGTTTATAAACGTCTATCTACCTCACTTTTTTAATTGGTTGATAGAAACCTCAATTATGGCAAGTATTCTAGTTGTTCTAATCTTATTTGTAAAAATTTTGTTTAGAAATCAGCTAAATCCACGATGGCAATATCTACTTTGGATGATATTAATTGTAAGACTTTTATTGCCATGGTCTTTGAATAGTACCTACAGTATTTATTCTATCTTTTCATACAGTAATGGGACTGCTGTTACAACTGTTTCTTCTTCAAAAGAACATATGAAAGAATTGACAGATATAGACTATTCAAAGTTAGTTACTAAAGAAGATTCCTTTGCAACTGGTTCAACCCAAGTAGCTGAGGAAAATAAGAAACAAAGTCGCAATATTGCAAACCAAAACAATGAGACTTTTTCTTTTTATACAATCCTTATATACATTTGGCTTACTGGGGTTATCATTTTGGGCTTTACTACTATCATTATAAATAGGCGTTTACTTCACTTCATAAAAAAACAGCCTATGATTACAGATCAGAGAATTGTAAAAAATCTATGTCTGTTCAACAGGAAATCCCACTTTTTTTTGCTGGAAATATTTCAAGTCCAACTGTGGTCGGATTTATTAGGCCAAAGGTGTTATTGTCAGGTGTACACTCGGAAATATTAAATGAGCAACAGCTACGATACATTTTTCATCACGAATTAGCCCACATCAAACGAAGAAATGTTGGGGTGAATTGGCTTATGTATGGCTTACTCATTCTAAATTGGTTTAATCCTATTCTTTGGTATGCCTACTCATGTATGAGAGAAGATCAGGAATTAGCCTGTGATTCATTAGCTCTTACATATATAAATTCAGAGGAGCAACTTGCATACGGTCATACTATTATTAGCCTTTTAGAACACTACTCAAATTTTTATCAAATACCAAGTTTAGCAAACCTAAGTAGAAATAAAAAAACTTTGAAAAGGAGGATCCTTATGATAAAAAAATTCAAAAACTCTTATCGTTGGTCTGTATTTGGCGTTGCTACTTTAATCGCTGTCTCATCTATATCTTTAGTAAATGCAGGTGTAGATAAACCGACTAACCAGATGAATGAAAGTACGGAATTTAGTGAAGAAAAAGGGAAGACAGAGGTGGTCCAATTAAGTGTCAAAAATAGCGAACCAACAAACGGTCCACTTACAGAAGTAGGGCAGTGGAAATTTTTAGGAAATGGTTATAATAAAGCTACATTAGTTAATATAAAAAATGTAGACAAAACCTATGATATGGGTGCTATTAAATTTACTATTGAATCCATCAATTTTGTACAATTGACAAATTTACCTGAGTTTACTGTAAAACAAATCAAAGAGAAACATGGTAAAGATCTCAATGATGAATTAAATTTAATTGATATATCTTATAAAGTTGAAAATACAACCGATAAAGATATAGTTTTCCACCCTGTTGATACAGTTACAATTCCATCAAACATCTGATTCGCAAACCTTTATAAATAAAGTAGTCGATGAGAGGTATATTCTTATTCCCACTTTAGAGGTTCCATATAGTGAAATTAATACGATAAATATTATTACGAGTGATGTATTGAACAAGGAAAACTCTACAATTTCAAACCCGAGTAAAAACGTAGGTATTGATTTATAATATAAAAAATATTAATTGAAACACCTAGCTAAATTAAACTAACGGAGTGCTTTTCTTGAAGATCACTGAGTTGCATATGCAGCTCTTTTTTCTTATTGAACTAATGGTGCAGTTTAGTTCAGAAAGGAATTAAAGAATATATGCTAAAAACAGCTAAATGTAAAATAAAACTATAAACTATTTGAAGGAGAATTTATACTTAAAAGTAAAGTTTTTAGATATTTAATATTTTGAGCATTATTATTAATCCTATTATTCTCTGATTATTTGTATATTGGAGCTTTTTTTTTCTATCTATTTTGTAATTATTGAAAAAATCATTGAAAAGAAAAATAAACATAATGATAATAATTTAGGTTCTTTGGGATATATAATTCTGATAATTACTCTTATAATTATTGTATTAAATAGCGAGTACATAAAATATTAAGGCTGTTTTCGAAAAAAATTGTTGCTATTCAACTAACGGAGCAGGGTAGTTCAATAAGGGGCTCGTAATAAAAGTGCATATTTAAGACGTTAAGAAATTGCCTGAATATGTACGATTTTATACAGACAGTACACCAGCAACATTTTTCTGCAAATTAAAAAAAGACTTACAGTAACTGCGTTCAAGGCCTTTGCATAAAAAAACGTATGGACGTATCGCACACAAAACAACCTCAGAACGCTGTACTATCAACATTTTGAGGTTTATGTGTGCCCAAATTAGCATTTAGGAATGTTTATTAGATTTGTTTTGTATATAGTAAAAACTTTATTCAACTAAAACGCTTATGTATTTAAATAGGCTTTGGTAGATTATAAATAATCTACTCAATTATTATTAGCATTCGCTTCCTTTACAATTTGCTTTAAGTATCCTTTTGGAATAGATCTAGTCATTAAGATATTATTCGTAACTGATTGTCCATCAATCATTGTAATTTCAAGTAAAAGTTTATCCTTCGAACTAAGTTTGTATGGTTCGTGGATAAGAATATCTACTGAACTTCCTTGTGTAAGTGTGAGTGGAAAATCAACTTCCTAATTATTCTGCTCGAATGATATCGTAGCTACACTATCATAATGACCGATTGAATCAATCGTTTCATCTTTAGAGGATGTATACGTATAGCGAAGCAAATCATCATTCTTTATTACGTCTATTGCCTCACCTTCCATTAGTAGAACAAGTGTTGTTTCAATTGGATAATAGTTTTCAAATGAAATTTCAACAGGTAATGTACGCCCTTCTAATGAAAGAAAGTAGGAGAGCAGTTCGTCTGTTAGTTCAACTACATCTTCTCGTAGCTCATAGCCATTTTATACTGCTAATACTTCTGTAAAATTAGTTTCCCGATCCCAATTACCACTGTTTCGTGGAGGGTAAAATCCTTTTGTATTATGTGCAATTTCCATTAAATACGTATCGTTATTTTGTTCAACTATGTATGAAACGGCTAATGTTTTACTTACTTCGTCAAGTTGAACGGACATCACAATAGGTTCTTCAACGTGTGCTTTAGGACAAAACCAATATACACCAATTGCGCCTATCACTACTAAAATAATTATGGATTTCTTCATCAATTATAGTACCCCCAATAATATAACACACCATAATTAACCTATTTTACCACAATTGTGATGCAGGGAGTTTTCAAAGAGTTGTTTTTGGCACGCTACCAGACTTCTGGTTAATTCAAACCTTTTAAATACCACGCATTCATAGTAGAATGATCCGAACCTGATAGTGGCTCATGTAAAAGTGTAAATCCAAACTTTTCATATAATATACATGCAGTTTTTAATTCATGCATTGTTTCTAAGTAGCACTTTGCATAATGTTTAGATGCAAATGATAAAGCTGTTTCCATTAGCATCTTTCCAAATCCTAAACCTTGTGTTTTTGTACTTAAGTATAGCTTTTGCAATTCACAAACTTTATCATGTTCGTTAAACGGTGCTATACCAATTCCACCAACAACCTCTCCTTCCATTTCGACCACCCAATAGTTCGCATGTTTTAAATTATTATAATACTGGTGAAGGTCGTTAAGTTGAGGGTCAAAATAAGCTGTCCCTGGAATTGCTAATTCTAGTGATTTTAGTGAATCTTGTATTATTTCCTTTACTATTGCATTGTCTTCTTTTCTAATTTCTCGAATTATCATATATAATCTCCTTCAATTCGGTTAATAATAAAGATTGCGAAAGATTTTTGAAAATGGCATCCCTATAATGTGGACAAAGACCACGTTGTAAGGATATAGTTATATTAATGTTAAATGTGGACAAAGTCAACTAAAGGAGAATTTATGGATAAAGAGATTATTTATGATATTAGACAATTCAATCGATTTTATACAAAGGTACTTGGTTTATTTAATAACCAAATTCTTGATACAGATTATTCATTGACTGAAGCACGAATACTATTTGAAATAAGCGAGAGAACTGAGTGTATTGCCAATATTCTCGTGCAAGAACTTAATATTGATAGAAGCTATATGAGCAGAATTTTACGTAAATTAGAGAAGGAAGAATTAATAGAGAAAAAAAGCTCAACAATCGACAGTAGAAAAAGCCTTCTCTTTTTGACAAAAAAAGGAGAGGAACTGCTGGGTCAAATTAATATTCAGTCAGATGACCAAATAATTCAATTGTTTAATGGACTAACTGATAGTGAAATTAATGATATTCGTAATTCGATGATGGTAATAAGAGAGAAATTACATAAAAATAGATTTTAAAAGTTTTTAAATTTTTAATTGATTTTGGGAGAGATGTTTAACTAACGTGCAGCTTGGTTGAATAAAGGTTGTAACATTCTTCCATGTAATTCGTCATAATGACTAGTAGGTAAGAAGGAGTGATGTTCTTTTTATTAAGTTATAGAACTAACGGAGCAGGTTTATGAAAGGTAGCAACTTTAATTAATTTTATTAGAAACACTGTAATCTATATTGAAATGAAAAGTTATTTACGGCGCAAGATTGTGATAAACAAATGATGGAGGAGAAAAATGGGTGTTAAAAGAAAATTCGGAGCACTAATTATAACGAGTGTTATTGTAATGTCTGTGGTATTTTGGTACGCGCAACAAAAGCCATATAATACAGAGCAAGTTATAGACTCATTGTGGGATAAATATGAAGTACAAAGCACTCAAATTGGTGTTACTGATCCGGTTATATCGATAGATGTATATGATAAAAATGATATACCTGAAGTTGAAAAGTATTTAAAAGCCAAATTGTCTAAAGATGATTTAGAACACTATGAAATCGAGGTATTTTCTCGGTGGTCGTGAATTTTTTGGTGAGACCACAATAAATCATTTTCCAAAATTGGGCGCGATTTTGGAAATAGCGTGGCTGTTCATATTCAACTAACGGGGGCGATTGTTCAATTAGAGCAATCGCTTTTTCACTAACGGACAGATTAGTTAAAGAAACAATGATATATTATCAAAGAAGTCAGAGGTTAAAAAAGGAGATTAAAATGGATATTAGGAAACTTAATAAAGATGAAAAACTTCCAATGGAATTGTTGCTATTGGCTGACCCTTCACGAGAGATTATTGAGGAATATGTCAATAGAGGCGAATGTTTTGTAGCTGAAATCGAACAGCAAATTATTGGAGTTTATGTATTACTTCCAACAAGACCAGAAACAGTGGAGCTGGTGAATGTTGCAGTCGTAGAGGAGCAACACGGTAGAGGTATAGGGAAACAGTTGGTAATGGATGCAATTAAGGTAGTTAAGACAAAAGGATACAAAACAATAGAAATTGGAACTGGAAATTCAAGCATAGGGCAATTGGCTCTTTATCAAAAATGCGGTTTTAGAATAATTGGTGTTGATATGGACTTTTTTGTTAAGCATTACCCAGAAGAAATTTTTGAGAACGGTATTCAGTGCAGGGATATGGTTCGTTTATCTCGAGATTTATAGGTTGAAAAAGGGGGAATATTGTTCAACTTGACTTTACACATGATAATTATGGTGAGATTTTCGTAAGTATCCATGTGTTAATTATGCAGATAATACTTCTGCGCAAGGTACCGAAACATTTTTCGCTAAAACACTAGGTGATATGCATCAGGAAGACATTGATCTTGCGACGTTTGTAAACAATCAAATTGTTAAAAACGTAAATATGAATGATTCTAGTTGAGCTAGGCTTCCTATCAAATAGTAAAGATCGAGCTAAACTGACAGATAATCAATATATTGAGCTATTTGCTGAATCTATCTACAAAGGAATTTTGGAATATTACTCAAAACAATAGTAAAAAGGGCTACACGGTTCATTAAAGTGTACCCTTTGTAAAGGACATTTTGAAAAAAGCTTGGCAACCTTTTGGAGCTGCTGTCTGTATTTTGCAGGCGGCAGCTTTTTCAAGTTCTATTGCCCTCGATAATGGTTGTAATACATCATATAACTTTTCACTTCTTTTACTTCTTCTAATGTTTCGCACGCTTTCATATTGGTTTCATCTTTAAAATGACCGAAGAGGGATTCTTGAGGGGCGTTTTTCATAGTTCTTAAATAATCTAATTAAGCTAACGGTGCAGGTTAGTTGAAGAAGAAGGAGTAGAAGGTTACTTTAAACAAAGATACCAAAGTGAAACTATAAATTTCAAAACTATATTGAATGAATATCTGAAAGAAAATGTTCAGTAAGGTGGGGGCATTCTGATGTGAGAAGTTAATAAAGGGTCACCAGGCTGGGAGGGCGACCCTTACATCGGAAATGTTAATACCCTGTATTTAAGAAAGTAGCGCCGACAATAATTAGAAGTATAAATAGAACAACAATTAAGGCAAATGCAGAACCATTACCATAACCGCCGCCGGAATAGCCGCAGTTACCAATGCCACCAACATTTCCGCCATAGTATCCCATAAAAAACACCTCCTTTCTACAATATATAATATGTTGGTTGCGGAGAAGGAGTATGGTTGTTAAACCATTGAGCTATAGGCTTTTAAAAATATATTTTCGTGAGATAAAACCATTAAAAAAAGGCCACTTGGGATGGAGTGACCCTTAGTAAAAAGAATAGGAGGTGTAAGGCTAAATTAGCTTTACCTTACTATTATTATGATGTGATAGCTATATTTGTATAGTGAATTGCCTGTGAAATTAGGTGTGATTGGAAGAATTGTCGATGATATAAAAAAGACACCGAAATGTCTTATGTATTTTCAAATTAAGCTTATGGACAACTTTGAATTTGTAGGGTTAATCATAATAGTTAAATTCAAAACCGTCTTCTGGTTCGCCAACTTCATATCCCAATAATTTTGTAGCTCTATTCTTAAATAATGTAATCCATTCATTCCATTCTTCTGATGGTAATTTAGCATAGAATTGTAATCCACTTGATTCAATACTTACTTCTATCAATTTACCATGTGAACCATACCACTGTGGACAGCCGTTTACAAAGTTGTTCCAGTTAGGCATTTCTCTATATAAACGCTCCAACTTATCCCAAACTTCTTGTGGGGCAGAATAATGAATATTCAAATTAATATTGTATATTTCCATATGTCCTCCTTTTAATATTTAGATTTATAAGTTGTTAATTCTTGATTTTATTCGCTAATTCAACCAAAAGTCGAACTTCTGAATCTTTGATAAGCTCATACACTGAATTTGAATATCCCATATCTACTAATATCCTTGCAGTAAGATGAGCAATACTATTTTTATCTGTGTATTTAGAAAATAATATCTAACGCTTTTTTAACACTTTCAAAAAAATCATCGAAGCTTATGCCTCTCAAAATTTACCTTCAATTAAATTTAGATTATCACAAGAGGATAAAGAGAAGATGTTTAAAATGAGAAGGACTGTATGCTATTAAGAGTGCAAGGTTATTATTTTTTATTAGATTTACCAATAAATGTAGTAATTGAGAAAGCTATTCCTTCATACTTAAAAGCTTATACCATTTACATAGATAGCTATCCAGAATTAGAGAGTGATTCAAAATTTAACAATTTATTTAATTGGTATATAGGAATGGCTTAACATAATAGGAAGAAGCGGTTTAGATCAAAAAATAATCTTGCCGCTTCTTTTTATATGACTGAAGTGGTTATTCCTTAAAAAATGTACAAAGTTACACTTAAATGTTAAGAGTGATGCTGTCTCCGTTTATGAGATTATACACGGAATTGAGCTGCCAATTCCCTTAACTCCTCTGCCAAGTTTGCAAGTGCATAAGCAGATGATGAAATTTCCTCCATTGATGCCGTTTGTTCTTCGGTCGTAGCAGAAATACTTTCTGTGCCTGCTGCGTTAGATTTAGTTATGGAGTGGATCGAATTCACACTACCGACAATTTCTTCGGTGCCTGCTGAAAGGTTGTTATTGTTAAGGGTAAATGGTATGCGGGAGAGGATAATTAAGGTAGATTGACACGTTGGATAATGAAGTAAATTGCAAATAAGTGAGGAATAAGAAGAGCGAATGGAATGAATATAGTTCCATTCGCTTTTTTGGTTTGTGTGATATGAAATAACCGTGTCTAACTTTTAGGGGTCACTTCAACAGTTACTTGTTTTTCTTTATCCTAAAAGGATGACACTTTATTCTTAAATCTAAAGGAAAAGGAATCAAGGCAAGTGAAAAAAATCTCGTCTATTTATTTACTATCTTTCTTCCCTAAATTTCAAGAACAAAATGTTTTTCTTTTTAAAAGTATGAATAATTCAGGATGAAAATGAAGACAAATAAAATAACACGATTGAATTGTTAAAAGTAGTTGTAATTGCTTCAAAAGAAAGTGCAGTACTACATGCAGGTAGAATGGTAGTAAATGTTAAATATTCTGGAAGAGTTTGTACGAAGAATGATTGGCTGGATATAACAAATAATAAATCTCTTACTTAAAATGATGTTTTTATAATACCAGATACTAACTAAACAACTCTAGGTTCACTCCCCGAGAAACAAAAAAAGCGCACAACTCGTTAATGAGCCAATGCGCCTTTTTGTATTTATGTATTTCAATAAATACTAAATGCCCCACCTAGTAGCACATTTTGAACTATCTTTCACGTGCTACATAACACTTACCATCCATCATTTTATCGCATTTTACCTTTGTTTCGTATATTCTATCATCCCATCCTCTTTCTTGTACTATTACATACTTGTCATTTGCCCCGCTATTTACAAATACAAAATGTTCAGCGTTCGGATATAAGTCCTTAACATAAACATACTCAGTCCATGCATTCGCTGATACTGCAGGAATTAGTATAGCCCCTGATAAAGCCAGTGATCCTACCATTTTTGAAATTTTTGATTTAAACATAATTAACTCTCCCTTTACATTTGTTTTTTCTATTAATAAGTTGCATTTAATAGAATAATACAACCATAACACAACAAAAATGAAAATGTTGTCGAAAATTGTAGTTGTTTGAAAAAATTACAAATATTACCCATTTCGCCACGCTTTTTTACTTAGTACCACCAACCATGATCACCAAGCCACTTCTAGAATGTCCTAAAAAGAAATGAACAAAATCCGTTATTTTTGATTAATAATTTTTTAAGAGTTAGAAATACATATAGATCTTTGATCTTTATGAAGGTTAATAGATGGTAGTCTATCGGTAGAGATTTATGCGCAAAATAACTATACAACACGTGATATAGACACTGTATCTTCTTCAAGTATTAGACTCTGCGAAGACTTAAAAGGTATGGGGTTTGATAAATCTTCACGTGTTTTTATATTGGAGGAGTTGGAGCTAGTCATAATGCTATGCGTAGTTCATCCATGGATTCTACGCAAATGAGTTAGTGGTCTTCAGTATTGTAGTCTTTCCCGGTACGGGTGTTCTAAATCCTGTGAGACACGCAACGCTCACGCCGGGGAGTCGTTCGAGCACGTCGACGTCACAAAAAGCCTATAAAATCAAAATTATGAACAATGCATTCTTCAACTCCTGTAACGTTCACATTATTGCTCAAGTTGAGACACTGTGACGCGGGGGTATTCTGGACGAAAGTTCTCATAATCTGGCCTATGGATCGACCGAAAGGGGTGAAGTAGAAATGACAAAAGTGAAGGTGTCGATCGTTCACGATAAAAGTGGTCGTATCGTTTCGATAGCGCAGCCATTAGAGGATGCGAAAGTGAGAGTTCAAAGCGGAGACGAACAATCAGTTTTCGAAACGGAAGTTGAAAAAAACAGTATTCTCGAGTTAGTCAGTGGCAGCCAAATAGTAGATGTAGAAAAAATATATTGTCTAATAAAGGAAATCTAACTGTTATATTAATATCAATAAGTGAATTGCTTATTCCGGAAAAAGGAGCGTTTGCAGAATAAGGCTTATTAAAATGATCAAGCTTTTTTACAAAAAATTTCATACTAATCTAAAAGAGTAACTCCATTTTGAACAATCTTTTTCGAAATGGAGTTTTTGAAGTTGCTGTAGATAAGAATTGAGGGGCATTTTGGGTAGAACGACGGATAGAAAAGGAGAAGCGACGGAAAGCTCGGGTAGAACGACGGATAGAAAAGGAGAAGCGACGGAATGGCCGGGCAGAACGACGGATGAAAAAGAAGGCGACGGAAATTCCGGGTAGAACGACGGATAGAGAAGGAGAAGCGACGGAAAGCCTGAGCAGAGCGACGGATGGGAAAGAAGGCGACGGAAATTCCGGGTAGAACGACGGAAAGAAAGGGCGAAGCGACGGAAGGCACGAGCAGAACGACGGATGGGAAAGAAGGCGACGGAAAGTCTGGATAGAACGACGGAAAGAAAAGGAGAAGCGACGGAAAGTCCGGGTAGAACGACGGATAGAGAAGGAGAAGCGACGGAAAGCTCGAGCAGACCGAAGGATAAAAAACGAGAAGTGACGGATAACCAAATCTATGGTAATTATAAAGAAAGTATAAAGTTCAGAAAAATTGTCTTTTTACATAGTAAGGTTAGTACAGGAGGAAAACAGATGAAAGAAAAGCTATTACTGATTGAGGATGATACGGCGATAGGGCGTATTGTGAAGGATACGCTTGAGCAAGAGGGTTACCAAATTACTTGGGCAACAACAGGACTTGAAGGGCTAGCTGATTTTCAAGCTGATACGTTCGATTTAGTGTTAGTCGATTGGATGTTACCTGAGATGGATGGTCTGACGGTTTGTCAAAATATCCGTTGGGAAAGTGATGTACCTATTATAATGATGAGCGCGCGTAAGGAAGAGGAAGATAAGGTTGAGGGCTTGCAGGGCGCTGACGATTATATAGCAAAACCGTTTAGCTTAGAGGAGTTAAAGGCACGTGTAGCCTCACACTTACGTCGCTGGAAACGTTTTGCGAAAAAAGAAATAGCAGAAGATGTTACATCCTTTAAACACGGCTTAAAAATTGATTGGCAAAAGGAAACAGCGCGCCTTGAGGATCAAGAGCTTGCCTTAACACAGAAGGAATTTGCTCTGTTAAAACTACTTGCGAAAAATCCAAGCCAAACCTTTTCAAAAGAAGAGCTTTATCAGCATATTTGGCAACAGGCGAGCGTAGATGAAACACATACAGTCACAGTACATATAAAGGCGCTACGAGAAAAGCTAAAAGACCCAGTAAAATCACCGTATTATACACAAACAGTATGGGGCAAGGGGTACCGCTTTATCGGTGAACTTTTATGAAGATTAAAACATGGTTACTCATCACTTTCTTCATCGTGATGGTTTTACCGATAACAGGTGCTTATAGCCTTTATGTGTGGATCAATGCCTATTACCAAGATAAAAACGTTGGTGAATATTTTGAAAAATTAACAGAGCTCAATCAGGTAAAATCTGTTCTCGAAAATCCTATGTATTATAAAAAAAATGCGGATATAAAGGATATTGAAGCACTAACGAATGAGCATCTTGCAATTACTCTTTACTCGAAATCAGACTTGATTTTGTATTCCTCAAATCCATTGAAACAGGTGTTTGATTCTAAAGATAGAATATTTAAAGGTTTATATGAGCTAAAGCAAAATTACAATGCTTTTACTTATAAAGAACCTGTTTATCAAGATGGAGAATTGCTTGGGGTTTATGAGATTCAATTAGTTAGGACGGATTGGGTAAAAGGTGTAGAAAGTCGTTCTTGGCTTGTAATAGCTAGCTCTATATTTTTATTTCTCCTTATTTATTTTGCAGTAATGATGCTGCTTAACCGTAAATTAAATCGCCCGTTACATGAACTGATGCGGCAAATGCGTACTTTTGCAAAGGGGGAGCATGTGGAATCAAATTTAGTGGTAAGAAAAGATGAAATTGGGGAACTTGCTCAAACCTTTCTTGCCATGCAGGACGAAATTGAAACAGCGCGTGCTCACTTGAAAACTGAACAACAGCAAAAGGAGCTAATGATTGCAAGTATTTCCCATGATTTGAAAACACCTCTTACAGCTATTCAAGCATATGCTGAATCTTTACAAAGCAAGGCGTTATCAGAAGAACAGCAAGACGAGTACCGACAGATAATTTTAACAAAGTCTGAAACGATGAAGCATATGTTAGAGGATTTACTAATGTACACTTTACTGCAATCGACAAGCTATCATTTAGAACTTGTTGCAGTTGATGGGGCAGAGTTTTTTGAAATGGCACTGTCTGATTACGAGCAGCTGTGCAAAGATCAAGGATTTATGCTTGAAGTTACTTGTGACATAGAGGGTATGTATGCAGTGCATCCGAAGCAGCTTCAACGGGTGATCGACAATTTAATGAGTAATGCTTGGCGCTATGGAGCAGTAGGTACAACGATAGGCTTAGCAGCCGTGAATGCTGGACAATGCCCTATAGAGAGCTTTGATTTTGTATCGCCTGCACTGAATAAGCAGAATGGTATGTATATCATTGTACAAAATAGCGGGCAAGGTGTAAAAAAAGAGGATATCGAGAAGTTATTCGAGCCCATGTACCAAGCAGATTCAGCACGAACTAAGGCTGGGGAGCGCGGCACTGGACTAGGATTAAATATAGCAAAACAAATAATAGAAAAACATGGTGGGACAGTAGAGCTTATATCAAAAGAAAACTATGGGACAGCTGTACTTTGCTGGTTACCATCATTTAAAGGAGAGAATTCATGATGAATTGGAAAAAATCATTACGTGCAGCAGGTTTAGTTGCTGCCCTAACATTTAGCTTAGTAGGTTGTAATACAGAGGGATCATATTCACCACAGGAAATTATTGATCATGCATTACAGGAAACGAAAGAACCACTTACGTATTACGGTGAATACACAATGGATATAGGCGAGGCTGGTGAAAAAGCTCAAGTCAAAGAGTGGATTAAAGATGGTAAACGACGTATTGAGTCGACAACTGAAAATGGTGAGCATAGCATCGCAGTCAACGATGGCTCACAGATTATGATGTATGATGTTGTTAAAAACACTGTTCATAAATTAGATATTAGCAACGGTGGGTTAGATGAAATCCCATCACAAAGAGACCAGTTAGAATTACTATTTAACGCAGTAAAGGATACGCATGATGTGAAAATTGCAGGAGAGGAGAAGATTGCTGGAAGAGATACGTATAAAGTTGTCGCGAAAGCTAAAAAAGATGATACTTTAATAGGTGATATAGAAGTATGGGTTGATAAAAAAACATGGGTAACGTTAAAAACAATAACGAATAGTGCTGGAAGTAAAATGACATCAGAGTATACGAAAATGGATGAAAATGCAAAAATTGATGATGCACAATTTACACTTGATATTCCAAAGGATGCAACGGTAGAAGAAATAAATGTACCTGAACCTGAATCAGTGACACTGGATACAGTGAAAGAACAGCTTGGCGAATTTTTAATGGTGCCAGAAGTAAATGGACTAACTTTGGAGGATATTTCATTAGATAAAGGGATAGAAGATCATTCAGCATATACCTTTAGTTATGCGAAGAATGGTCAGCAAAATATTTCAGTAACAGTTGTTAAAGCAACTAGCAATGCTAAGAAGGAAGAGCCTATTAAAGGTCAAAAAGAAATGGATATCCGAGGTCAAAAAGGTACTGTAATGGATGAGAAAAACTTCCGTTATATTAGCTGGCAGGAAAACGGCTATCAATATAGCATTTTTCTTGCAAAACCTAAGCTTACTATCGAAGACCTTGTAGCCTATGCAAAACAAATGACCATCGTTAAGTGAGGTGAATTGCAATGAAAAGAAATGAATTTATCAAATGTCTTACATTGTTTTTATTTAGCACAGTTTTTTTATACGGTATAGGTGAAACATATGGCGTTTCATGGCTACAATTTCATTTCTTAGGACAATATAATGATGAAGGTTTTTATTTCAGTTTAAGTTCTTTAACCCCTATACTTGGAGGCTTACTAATTGTTGCGTTATATGAAACGAAGATTAAGAGACTTATTTAATATGATGAGAAAAATCCACTTTAAAAGAGTGGATTTTTTTTGTATTGATTTATCTTCCAGTATGAATGCTATAATATGTAAAAACTTTTAGGGGGAGCTATGAATGGAGCGGGAGATTGTAGAAACAAAATATTTTACTTTGCATACTTTATGTGACGGTGTGTTTGCTGCTATTGCTAAACCAGGTCAAGGTGCTTGGAGTAATGCAGGAATAATTGATTTAGGTGACGGACTTCTAGTTTTTGATTCGCTAAGTACTCCTTCAGCGGGGGAAGAGTTAAGGCGCCAAGCCGAAAGTTTAACGGGTAAGAAAGTAAAGTATTTGATTAATAGTCACTATCACGGAGATCACGTTTTTGGGAATCGAGTATTTTCAGATACAACGATTATTTCTACATATGTAACTGAGAAATTGTGCAAAGAAAAAAATAAGATTGAAGATTATGAGAAGGAAAAGCAGGACATGAATCAATACCTCCTTCAACTGGAAAATCAAATCGGCTCAACAAAGGACACCATTATAAAAGCGAGTTTAATAAACCAATATCAAGAAATGTCGAAGGTGTTGGTTGATTTATCCCAATTACAAATTGTGTTACCATCCTTGTTGTTTGAAGAGAAATTAACCATCACCGGTTCCGAAAGAACTGTGGAATTATACTGTTTAGGCGGAGGACATTCACCGAGTGACACATTTATGTACCTGCCTAACGAAAAAATAGCTTTTATGGGTGATTTAGCGACTGAAGATTTACATGTTCCAATCTATAATCCTGAAGAATTTTTGACTATATTAAAGCGAGCTAAACAAATCGATATAAATATAATTGTACCTGGCCATGGTAATGTTGCTGATATGACTTTATGCGATACATTAATTGACTATTTATCATTCATGATTCAACGCGCAAAAGAGGCTCTTCAACGAAAGTTGCCACTGGAAGATTTTATTTCTGAATTTGATTTACCTAAAAAGTATAGGGAATGGAAGGGAGTAAACGGTATTAAAGGTAACCTTACAACGATATACAAGTATCTTCAAAAGAGTTAAAAAATCCACTTATAAAAACGTGGATTTTTTAGCGTTGATGAAATACGGACAATAAAATCTCATTAATGATAATTAGTATGGCAAATATAATCGCTAATTGTTTTCGTCCTGTAGCATACAGAGCTATGACGGCTAAAGAGAATATCACAAATTCAAACAAAAAATGCGAAATCCCATTCAATGGAAATGTTGCTTTGGGTGAACCGAACAAACTCCAACTAACTACGAACAAAGCCGGTGCTCCAATGCCAAGTAAAAGCTTGAAGAACATGCCTTTCCCAGTTTGTATACCCCAATATCCAAAAGCCATTAACACGCAAATTTCTAATAGAAAGCGAAGTACTAAATTCAATACCATAGTATCCCTCCGAAAAATTGGTTTTGAAAGGGTGTACATAATCGCTAATAAAGTGAACCGAACTGCTGATAAAAACACTCATCGCTGATAAAAGCGGAAAAATCGCTGATAGAACCACGAACATCGCTGATAAAAGCGGAAGAATCGCTGATAGAACCACGAACATCGCTGATAAAAGCGGAAAAATCGCTGATAGAACCACGAACATCGCTGATAAAAGCGGAAGAATCGCTGATAGAACCACGAACATCGCTGATA